>DASQPA010000102.1:0-17998 GCA_035644215.1 Thermoanaerobaculia bacterium | reverse complement strand
CGCCGCCGCGGTCGTTCATCGGCGCGGTCAGTTCTCGGGAGACGGGTCGGGCCGATAGCGGGCGGCGGTGAAAAGGGCGCGGATCAGCGGGCGCAGGTAATCGGGGACGAGGGTCGCCAGCACCCCGCGCAGCTCGGTCGGCACGTCCGGTCTTTCGGGGAGGTCCTCGTCCGAGAGCTCCTGCGGCGAGGGCGGGATGCTCTCCCGCACCGCCTCCAGCTCGCCCAGGACCTCCTGGAGTTTTTCGGCCGCCCGCTCGATCCGGGTTCTTACCTCTGCGTGCTCGTCCATGCGCTCAGGCCCTCCGCCCGTGCAGCCGTTGGAGCCGCGGCGCGGCTTTCGTGGGCGGCGGCGACGGCCATTCGGGCAGATCCCAGGTCTGCCGGATCGTCGCGGTGCAGGCGCCACAGCCGGCGAGCAGATGGCGGACGACGGCGCGGGTCTCGCTCTTCGACGCCTGGCCGGCGAGGAAGCGGAGGAGGAGGTCGGGGTGGGGGTGCTCGCGGTCTCGCATCGAGGCGCTCAGCCTAGGAGGTATTTCTCTCCTCACGCTCCCGATGGTGCGAAATTGCTTTCCCCACGGCTCGGCGGTCATACCGTCGCCGGTACCCGTAACTCTTTGCGGGTTCGTTGTCACGAAAACGCACCGGTGCCGCACTGTGGTCCTTTTAGATACCCTGCCATGGAGGGGGCGCGATGGGCAAGTTCAAATTCACCCCGGAGAACCGGTCGCTGTTCTCGCTGCGCTCGGCGTGGCCGCTGACCCAGCGCGAGCTGGCCGCCGTCCTGGGGTTGAAGGACGGCAATCTGCTGTCGCAGTTCGAGAGCGGCCAGAAGCCGCTCTCCTACGAGTACCTGGAGGAGATGGCGGCGGCCCTCGGGGTGCCGCCGGAAGGGGTGGAGGCGCTGCTCTTCGCCCACCGCCTGCTCTGGGAGCTCCACGACCCCCGGGCGGAGGGGGCCGGCGGGCCGGCGGCCTCGCCGCTCGATCCCACCGTCGGCGAGCGCCGGCGCATCTGGCGCACCGCCCTCGCCGCCGGGTGGTCCGTGGCCGAGGCGCTCTTCGCCGAGCTCGCCCGCCAGCTGCGGGCGGAGAAGGTGGAGCAGGCGCGGCGCGAGGCGGCGGAGGCGTGGGAGCGGCTGGCGCCGGTCTGGCGGGAGGAGGGGCGCGACCTGGTGACCGTCCATCCGGCCCTGCGCACCCCGGCGTTCGCGGCCCGGGTCTGCGAGGCGAGCGCCCAGGCCGCGTCCCACCGCTTCGAGGACGCCCTGGAGCTCGCGGGCTTCGCCGTCTCCATCGCCGGGCAGGTGCCGGGAGGGGAGGCGCGGCGCAACCGGGCCGTGGGTTTCAGCCGGCCTTTCGTCGCCAACGCCCTGCGCGTCGCGACCGAATTCGACGCCGCCGACGCGGAGCTCGCCGAAGCCTGGGAGCTATGGAAGGACGGCGATCCCTCCGAGCCCGAGCTCCTCCCCGAGTGGCGCCTCCACGATCTCGAAGCCTCGCTCCGGCGGGAGCAGCAGCGCTTCCCGGAGGCGCTCGCCTGCATCAAGAGAGCGCTCGCGCTCTGCGGCGGCCAGCCGGCGGCGGCCGCGCACATCCTGCTCAAGAAGGAGCACATCTTCGACGCCATGGGCGACACCCGCCGCGCCCTCGCGGCGCTGGAGGAGGCGGCGCCGTTCGTCGAGGCCGCGGGCGATCCGGACCTACTCTGGAGATTCCGTTTCAAGGTAGTCAACAACCTCTGCGCAGTGGAGCGCTACGCGGAAGCGGCCAAGCGGCTGCCGGTCGTGCGCGAGATGGCGATCGAACAGGGCAAGGAGCTCGACCTGATCCGCGTGGCCTGGTTGGCCGCGAAAGTGGACGAGGGCGAGGGCCGGATCGAGCGGGCGGTCGCCGGCTTCGAGCAGGTGCGCCACGATTTCATGGCGCATGGGCTGCCCTACGAAGCGGCTCTCTCCTCGCTCGACCTCGCGGTGCTCCTGCTCCAGAAGCGGCGCGCGGCCGAGGTGAAGGTGTTGGCGGCCACCATGGCCGGCATCTTCAGGGCCAAGGGGATCGCGCGCGAGGCCCTGGCGGCGCTCTCCACCTTCTGCAAGGCCGCCCGCGAGGAGATCGCGACCGTCGAGCTGGCGAGGAAGACGATCCGCGACGTGGAGGAGGCGCGGCGCTCGGCCCCTCCTTCAAACCGGAAGGAGAGGCCGAGGCCGGCGACGGCCTAGTGGACGCAGCGGCCGTCCGGGTCGACGTTACAGCCGGTGTCGATCTTGGGCGCTGTCACGCAGCGGCCGCTCGGGTCGAGGTGGCAGCCCTCCTCGCCCCAGAGGCTCGCGAGGAGGCTCCAGGCGCGGGCGAGGAGAGACGGGGCGGCCGGGGTCGGCCCGGCGGCCAGGGCCGAGGACGCGGTGAGGAGGGCGGCGAGCAGGAGGACGAGGAGCGTGCGGCGGACCGGCGAGCTGGACATGGGGACTCCGGGGGAGCGCGCTCCGGCGCGGCCCCCATGGCCGCGCGGGCGGCTCTCAGGAAGAAAGGTGTACCGGCGGACCATACCTTACGGTCCGGAAGGGAGGAGAGAGGCATGGTGAAGAAGGGCGATCCCCGGGTCCTGCGGCTGCTGGTCCGCTTCCTGCGCTCGGTGACCGGCATGATCCAGGAGGACTTCGGCCAGGCGGCCCGGGTCGACCAGGGCAACCTCTCCCAGTACGAGCTCGGCCACGTGGCGGCGCCCGAGGAGGCGCTGCGCCGCATGGCGGAGGTGGCGCGGGTGCCCTGGCCGGTGGTGGTCCACCTGCGCCGCTTCTACGCCGCGGCGCTCCGGCTGGTCGACCGCGCCGGGGTCCTCCCGCCCGCCGGCCCCGGGTCGGTCGAGCCGACGATCTTCGACGTCATGCTCCTCGCCGTCACCCCCTACCTGGTAGAGCAGTGGACCGAACGGCCGGAGGAGGAAGAGGAGGTCCGCGAGGCCGACGAGATCTGGGCGGCCTTGGAGACCTTCCCGCCTGAAAGGCGCCGGCGGCTGATCGAGCTCTCGCCGCGGCCGGCGGGGAACGTGGCGCTGGCGCGGCGGATCTGCGAGGCGAGCGCCCGGGCGGTCACCAAGAACCGCATCGAAGAGGCGCGGGAGCTGGCCGACCTCGCCCGGTTCACCGCCCACCACACGCCGCGGCGAAACGGCTCGAATTCCAATTCGAGCGACTCGAATTCGGAATCGAGGCGTAAGAATTCGAATTCGAGCCACGCCAATTGAAAAACCAGGCGTAAGAATTCGAATTGGAGCGGCTCGAATTCGGAATCGAGGCGTAAGAGTTTCAATTCGAGCCGCTCGAATTCGAATTCAAGCCGCTCGAATTGGAATTCGAGTCACTTGAATTGCAATTCGAGGCGTTTGTGGAGATCTCCGCGTCCGGGCGCAGCTCGACCCGGAGGTCAAGCTCGGGGAGGAGGCCGGCGGCTCACTGTGCAGGGAGCGTCGCCTGGATCTCCGCGGTCTCGAGCCCGGAGGTCCCGACCGAGGTGAGAAAGCCCAGGCGCAATCCGGCGGCGATGGTGCCTTCCGAAGAGAGCGTGTTGAGGAAGACCTCATAGTTGCCGGGGCTCAAGCCCGCGAGGACGAGATGCCCCACGCCGTCGGTCTCCGCCGGCAGCCCGAGCAGCCGGAGGTGATCGGCGAGGACCTGCTGCGGCACGATCCCTCCCTCCCGCACCAGGACGACCCCTGTGTGGGCCACCGGATTGCCCTTGTCGTCGACCAGCGTGAGGTCGATCGTCGTCGGCAGCTCGGGACAACGCAGAATCGGCTTGGCAGAGGGAGCTCCGGTTTCGCCGGGCGCAGTCGCGCCGGCATCCGGCGGCGTCGGCAGGACGAACCCGGACAGGGGGCAGCCCGGCCCGGAGACGAAGAGGCGCAGCGGGCCCGGGGGCGTCTCCACCTCGAAGCTGCCATCCTCCAGCGATTGAGTCGTGCGGTAACGGAGCGGTCCCATCTCGGGGTTCGAGACGACGCTCGCCACCCAGGCTCCGGCAACCGGAGCGCCGGCCGCGGTGACCACCCTCCCCTCGGTCGTCGTTTTCCGTTTCAGCACCAGCGTCACGGGCGGAATCGAAGCCTCTTTCGCGAGTTGGACCTCGACCAGATCGGCGTCCTGATAGCCCGCCTTTCCGGCGGTCAGGGTCCCGGTGCCTTCGCCTTCCGCGTCGATCTCGAATCTCCCCTCGGCGTCGGCGGTCACCCGTAACGAGCCGGACCAGAACCTGAGCCCCACCCACGCCGCGCCCACGGGCTTCCCCGCCTCGTCGACGACGCGACCGCGCACCGAGCCCGCGTCGAGGTCGAAATCGAGCCGCTTCTCCTCGTCGCCCTCCGTGCTCAGGAGCTTGCCGCTCACCGCGTTCGCGCCAGAAGGGGAGACCAGGTAAAGGTGGTACCGGCCCGGCGCCCACAGGGTCAGCTCGTACTTGCCCGCCTCATCGCTCGCCGCCTCGGCGGGAGCGTCGGCATACGCCCCCTTGGGCAGGTCGGACGTGATCTTCAACGCCCTGACCGTGTACCCCTCCGTCGCTTTCTCTCCCCGCCGGACCTCGCCGGAGACCCGGGTCGGAGTAAGGCTCACGTCCTCGTCCACCTCCTGCGCCTCGTGGAGAGTGACCCAGCGGTCCACCTCGGAAGGATTGTCCGGGACCCGGACCCGCAGCTGATAGACACCCTGTGCCAGGCTGGCCGAGCGGCAGACGCCGAGAGCGTCGCCCCTTCCGGCCCAAAGCTCGCGATAGCGTTTCTTGACTTTGTGCTCGCCCGGCACGAGGGCGTAGAGGCGACATCCCGCGCCGGCTACCGGCCGGCCGTGCAAAGTGACGTGGGCGACGAGCCGGCCCCCGAGCGGCAGGTCGACGCTCTTGAAGGCAAAAGTCCCGGGGCTCGCGGTCAGGCCCTGCACCTCGGCGGGGATGAACTCTGGATGGCGGACCGAGAGGCTCGCCATCGTGGCGTCGAGACCGGGCAGGAGGACCAGGCCGTCCTCCGCCGACACCGACTCGGCGAGGGGACGCTCCTTCCGGCCGTATCCGAACACTTCGGCGGCTTTCACCTCGGCCCGGTGGACCGGGCGGCCCGTGGCGGCGGCTCGGCAGCGCGCGACGAGCGACCAACCGCGGCGCGGATGGTACGTGAGCCGGGCGTGCGCCGCGGGTCGAGCCTTGAGCCGCTGGAGGTCCGGGGCGTTCCGCTCCAGGGCCAGGGAGGCGAGGAATTCGCCGGCCGGGACCTTCACCTCGGCCTCTCCCGGCGCCAGCCGGGTACGGAAGGCCGGCTCGCGGAAGGTCGAGTCGTTCAGGAGGTAGAGAGAAACCGCGAGCGGCTGCTGGCGCGCTCCCGTCTCGACGTGGAGCCAGGCCTTGCGCGCCACCCTCGCCTTGCAAGAGCCATCCGGTTCAGGCGTCAAGGCCTCACGCCGGATCGCCAGCGGCCCGTGGTCCTCCCCCTCGATCCGCAGACTGTAGAAGGTCGAGGGAAGGCGGGCGTCGGTGCCGGGTGCGACCCGCTGGCAGTCGGTCCTGAGGTCGATCTGGAAGCAGACTTCGACCGGTTTCGAGAGCGGTTTGCCGAGGTCGTCCACCAAGTGGAGCACCGCGCCACTCGCCGGCTCGGCATGAAGCCACGGCGCGACCAGAATGAACCTCGAGGCCAAGAGGCCAAGCGCCAGGCTCCTCCACCGAGCTCTCTTCATGTTCGTTCCCCTCTCGTTATCTAGAAGATGTTAAGGGAAGAGGAACGACAGAGGCGATCTTCTGCCGGAGTACCGCCCGGGGTGCCAGCCGCTTTCCAGAGGGTCGAGCGAAAAAATTTTCCTCCCCCGATTTTGTCGACTTCTCGCCTCCGACTCTGAGACACTCCCCCCAAGTGAGCCGAGGAGACCTCCTCCCGAGGTCGGGTTCCAGACGAACATTTTGTCCTTGGCGAAGACGGAGGGTAGGATTTTTAGGCGCGGGGCTTGACTTTTAGACTAGAGTAGATACCATGCTCCCCGCTGGAGCAACCGCAGGGCCGGTCGGCCCGCACCTTCCGGGCAAGGGAGCCCGGAAGCGTCACCGCTCCCAAGGAGGGCGATGAGGAAACGCACGCTTGAAGACTGTGGAAGACGACAGATGTTGAAGGCTGGAGGAGAGCTCCCGGACTAGGAGAGCCCTCCTCCGAGTGTCACCGGAAAAGGTCGTAACCCTTAACCGGCTACGGAGAGCGCCCGGCATCTCAATCCGGAGGGCCGTGCGCGTCCACGATAGACAGCTCCGTAGCTTAAACCAAAAGCGAAGGAGATCCAAATGAGCACCGCAGCAACGAACCAGCCGGCCAACCCGGCGAAGGGCAACCTCCAGGGGCAGACGACCCTGGCTGCCAAGATCGATCGCTGGCAGAACATGAACAACAACGTGAAAGCGCATCTCGACGTCTTTCCCCAGCTGAAAGACTTCCAGGCCGAGTTCCAACAGGTCATCGACGAGGCCCAGGCGCTCCGCCTCCAGATGAAGGCCCTCACGGCGGACTCCCTGAGCGCGACGACCCGGCGCAATACGCTCATCGGCGCCGGCGACGAGCTCTTCTCCCGCCTGAGCCACGGCCTCAAGTCCGCGCTCGGGCCGAAGAGCGAACGTCTCGGCCAGTACGGCGTGAAGCGCGGGAAGAGCGGTCCCAAGGTCAGCGTGCAGCCCACCCCCGGCCCCGTCACCCCGCCGCCGGTCGAGGCGCAGGGGAAGCCGGTGGACCCGGGCCATCCGGTGAAGTAGAGGCAGACAACCCCCAACACAGCCGGCAGATCCTCCCCCGGGGCAACCCGGGGGAGGCAGTTGCGGAGCTGCTACCATCGCCTCATGCCCGCCCTGGAAGAGAACGCCCTCCCCATCGTGTTGAACGGAGAGCCACGCCAGGTCGCAGTGGGCAGCTCGGTGCTCGACCTGCTCGCGGAGCTGGGTCGGCACCCGCGGACGGTCGCGGTGGAGCTGAATGGCGACATTTTGTCCCGGGAGACGTACGGCGCGCGGCCGCTCCAGGCGGGGGACCGGCTGGAAGTGGTCCATTTCGTGCAGGGGGGGCGGGTATGATGATGAGCGTGACGAGGAGATGGTGCGAGGGGAGTCGGGCTCTTGTTCTCCGTTCAGCCCCTCGGGTATGATGCAGTTGCAACGGGCCGCTAGCTCAACTGGCAGAGCAGCAGACTCTTAATCTGCGGGTTCGGGGTTCGATTCCCTGGCGGCTCACCATTTTCATCTTCAGAGAACCCCATCTCCAGGTTAGGCCAGGTCTGCGAAAGTGGCGGAATTGGTATACGCGCTAGACTTAGGATCTAGTCCCGAGCGATCGGGTTGGGGGTTCGAGTCCCCTCTTTCGCACCAGAACGCGCGCCTTCCGGGTTAGGATAAGGAAACCGATGAGTGTGGTCGTCGCAATCGAAGACGTGGGTCCCTGCAAGAAGCAGCTCAAGGTGGAGGTGCCGGCGCTGGCCGTCGCGGCCGAGATGGAGCGCGTCGTGCGCGAGTACGGGCGGCGGGTGAAGATCCCCGGCTTCCGCCCCGGCAAGGTGCCGCAGGACGTGGTGCGGCGGCGCTACCAGAAGGACATCGACCAGGAGGTCGTCGAGCGCCTCCTCCCCAAGTACTGGCAGGAGGCGCAGGCGGAGAGCGCCATCGACCCGCTGGCGCCGCCCGAGGTCGAGGAGGTCCAGGACCTCACCCCCGGCTCCCCGTTGACCTTCGTCGCCTCGGTCGAGACCCGGCCGCAGATCCAGCTCCGCAACACCCAGGACTTCGACCTGCCCAATCCGCCGGTCGACCCCGGCACCATGGAGATCGACGACACCATCGAGGACCTGCGCAAGCAGGTCGCGGAGTGGATCCCCGTCGAGCGCCCCGCGGCGCAGGGCGACCGGGTGGAGGTCGAGGTCTTCGAGACCCGGCACGACGGCACGGAGGGGCCGGCGCAGCCGGTCGCCATCGAGATCGGCGACAAGCAGGTCTGGGAGGAGATGTCGCTCGCCCTGACCGGGCTGTCGGCCGGGCAGGAGACGACCTTCACCCATCAGGTCGAGGGGCATGCCGGCGAGTCCGGCGAGCCCGCGGCGCCGCACGAGCATCGCTTCCGGGTCAAGGTCCAGGAGGTCAGGGAACGCGACCTGCCGCCGCTCGACGACGCCTTCGCCGCCAAGGTGAACCCGGAGTGGAAGGCGTTCGACGAGCTGCGCAACGCCGTCGTCAGCCGCCTGCGGAGCAACAAGGAGAACGAGCGGCGCGAGCAGCGGCACAAGGCGCTTTTGGACCAGCTGCGCGAGCGCCACCCCCTGGAGCTGCCGGCCGGGGTGGTCCGCCAGGAGGTCGAGCACCTGGTGCGCGACTACGCCGAGTCGATGGCCCGCCAGGGGATCGACCCCCAACGTGCCGGCCTCGACTGGGAGCAGGTCGGCCAGGAGATGGCCCCGCTCGCCGAGCGTCGCGTCCACTCCCGGCTGCTCTTAGACGCCATCGCCGAGGCCGACGCGGTCACCCTCTCCGAACCGGAGTTCGAGGCCGCCCTGGCCCTTCTCGCCCGCGCCCAGAACACCTCGACCTCACAGCTGCGCCGCTCACTCGAAGAGAACGGCCGGCTCGCCAGCCTGCGGGCGCAGCTGCGCCGCGACAAGACCGTCCGCCGCCTGCTGGGGGAGGATACCGAGGCTCCTTCCGCCAATGAGATAGGACAGATAGGACAGACCGGACCGACCGAACCGTAAGATCCACGGTCCAGACGTGCAGGAGACAAGAGACGTATGCTGATTCCAATGGTGGTCGAGCAGACGAACCGGGGCGAACGCGCCTACGACATCTACTCGCGCCTGCTCAAGGACAACATCATCTTCCTCGGCCGGCCGATCGACGACGACGTGGCCAGCCTGATCATCGCCCAGATGCTCTTCCTGGAGGCCGAGAACCCCGAGAAGGACATCTCGCTCTACATCAACTCGCCCGGCGGCTCGGTCTCCTCCGGCCTCGCGGTCTACGACACCATGCAGTACATCAAGCCGGACGTCTCGACCTACTGCGTGGGGCAGGCGGCCTCGATGGCGGCGGTGCTGTTCGCCGCCGGGGCCAAGGGCAAGCGGACCCTCCTGCCCAACAGCCGGGTGCTGATCCACCAGCCCTGGCTGCAGGGGCTCCAGGGCCAGCAGTCGGACATCGAGATCCACGCCCGCGACCTGCTGCAGATGCGCGACAAGATCGACGAGATCCTCGCCTTCCACACCGGCAAGTCGAAGGAGGAGATCCATCGGGACACCGAGCGCGACCGCATCCTGTCCGCCGAGGAGTCGGTGGCCTACGGCATCGCCGATCGGGTGATGACGCGCCGCCGGGGCTCCGGCCCCACGGGTCCGGTTCCCGCGCCCCCGGTGGCTCCGGGCGGGTAAATTGACGAAGAAAGTCACGGGAGATGGGCGCATTCCGTCACTCTCGCGACACTGTTGAAGGAGAGAGAGCGGCAAAAACGGGCGGGTCGGAGGTAAGGCCGGCTTATTGCATGCGGATCGAGGCGGAGGTTCATGCCTTGGCGGACGAGTCGGAATAGCCGAAACCGAGGTCCCTGTTCTACCCAGCAAGAGAGTTGACAGGTGTCCGGTACACTCCTAGCATCCAGGCTATCCCGTCCACCCGTCCGCACCACGGAGGAGAAATGCCGAAGAAAGACAGCGGCGACGAGGTCCTGAGGTGCTCGTTCTGCAACAAGAGCCAGCGGGAGGTCAAGAAACTGATCGCCGGTCCCACGGTCTTCATCTGCGACGAATGTGTCGACATCTGTCTCGACATCATCGCCGAGGACCGGATGCTGGAGCAGCAGCAGGACACCAACCTGCCGAAGCCGAAGGAAATCAAAGCGCTGCTGGATGAGTACGTCATCGGCCAGGAGCAGGCCAAGAAGAAGCTCGCGGTCGCCGTCTACAACCACTACAAGCGCATCGACTTTGCCGAGAAGTCGCACGGCGAGGTCGAGCTCCAGAAGTCGAACATCCTGCTCATCGGCCCCACAGGAACGGGAAAGACACTGCTGGCGCAGACCCTGGCCCGCCTTCTCTCCGTCCCCTTCACCATCGCCGATGCCACCACTCTGACCGAAGCCGGGTACGTCGGCGAGGACGTCGAGAACATCATCCTGAAGCTCTACCAGGCCTCGGGCAACGACAAGGAGAAGACCCAGCGCGGCATCGTCTACATCGACGAGGTGGACAAAATCTGTCGCAAGAGCGACAACCCGTCGATCACCCGCGACGTCTCGGGCGAGGGAGTGCAGCAGGCGCTCTTGAAGATCCTCGAGGGGACGCAGTGCAACGTGCCGCCCCAGGGCGGCCGCAAGCACCCGCACCAGGAGTTCCTGCAGATCGACACCACCAACATCCTGTTCATCTGCGGCGGCGCCTTCGTCGCTCTGGAGGAGGTCATCGAGCGGCGGATGAACGAGAAGGCGCTGGGCTTCGGGGCCGACATCAAGAGCAAGAAGGAGCGCCGTACCTCGCAGTCGCTGGAGAACGTCCTCCCCGAGGACCTCATCAAGTACGGGCTGATCCCCGAGTTCGTCGGCCGCCTGCCGGTCGTCGCGACGCTCGAGGAGCTCGACGAGGAGGCGCTGGTGCGCATCCTCCAGGAGCCGAAGAACAGCCTCATTCGCCAGTACCAGACCATCTTCGAGTTCGAAGGGGTGGAGCTCAAGTTCACCGAGGAAGCCATGGTGGCGGTCGCCAAGGAGGCGTTGAAGAGAAACGTCGGCGCCCGCGGCCTGCGCATCATTCTCGAGGAACTGATGCTCGACCTCATGTACACCGTCCCCTCGCAGCGCGACATCAAGCAGTGCCTGATCAACGAGGATGTCGTCGCGAGCCGGACCCAGCCGATCACGCTCAAGAAGGCTGGATGAGGCGGGAAAGGCTTTTCCAGGGCTGGTCCGACACGCCGGAGAGCGGAAGGGAACCATGAGCTCACAGTTCATTACCAAGAAGCGCGAAATCCTACCCCTCGTCCCCCTGCGGGACATGGTGGTGTTCCCCCACATGATGGCGCCTTTCATCGTCGGCCGGGAGAGCTCGGTCCGGGCGCTGGAGCAGACGCTCTCCACCTCCAACAAGCGGATCTTCCTGGCGGCCCAGAAGGATCCGCGGATCGACGACCCGCTGCGCGAGGACATCTGCGACCTGGGGGTCGTCGCCACCGTCATCCAGAACCTGAAGCTCCCCAACGGCAACGTGCGGGTGATGGTCGAGGGGGTGCAGCGCGGCCGGGTGGTCGACGTCATCGACTCCGACGGCGCCTTGAACGTCGAGGTGGAGACCTTCGAGCTCCACTACCCGATGAGCGAGGAGCTGCAGCTCTATCTCTCGAAGGTGCTCGCCGCCTTCGAGCAGTACGCCAAGATGTCGCACCACCTGGCGTTCGAGGGGCTGATGTCGACCTTGAAGGTCGACGACCCGGATCGGGTCGCCGACATCCTTTCGGCCCACCTCATGGTGTCGACCGCCGAGAAGCAGTCGCTCCTCGAGCTGATCAATCCCTATGAGCGCCTGCAGCGCCTGCACGACCTGCTCGACGTCGAGATCGAGAAGATCAACATCGACAAGCGGATCAACGTCAAGGTCAAGAAGCAGATGGAGAAGGCTCAGAAGGAGTACTACTTAAACGAAAAGATCAAGGCCATCCATCAGGAGCTGGGGAGGAAGGACGAGCGCGGCGACGAGATGACCGAATTGAAGGAGCGCATCGAGAAGGCGGGGCTCCCCAAGGAAGTCAAGGAGAAGGCCGACCAGGAGCTGAAGCGCCTGGAGGCCATGCCGCCGGTGTCGGCCGAGGCCACGGTGTCGAGGAACTACATCGACTGGCTGGTTTCGGTGCCCTGGCGCAAGCGGAGCAAGGAGCAGAAGAACATCGACATCGCCGAGCGGGTGCTGAACGAGGACCACTACGGCCTGGAGAAGATCAAGGACCGCATCCTGGAGTTCCTGGCGGTGCGCCAGCTGGTCGGCCAGACCAAGAGCTCGATCATCTGCTTCGTCGGCCCTCCGGGCGTCGGCAAGTCGTCGCTCGCCAAGTCGATCGCACGGGCCACCGGGCGCAAGTTCGTCCGCCTGTCGCTGGGCGGTGTGCGGGACGAGGCCGAGATCCGCGGCCACCGACGGACCTACATCGGCGCCTTCCCGGGCCAGATCATCCAGATGATGCGGAAGGCCGGCGCCATCAACCCGGTCTTCCTCCTCGACGAGGTCGACAAGATGTCGATGGATTTCCGGGGCGACCCGTCGGCGGCGCTCCTCGAGGTCCTCGACCCCGAGCAGAACGACTCCTTCATGGATCACTACCTGGACGTCGACTACGACCTCTCCAAGGTGATGTTCATCGCCACGGCGAACGTCACCCACACCATCCCGCCCCCCTTGAAGGACCGGATGGAGGTGATCCAGCTCTCGGGCTACACCCTGAACGAGAAGCTCGCCATCGCCCAGCAGTTCCTGGTGCCGAAGCAGCTCAAGAACCATGGCCTCTCGACCGAGAAGATCCGCTTCGAGGACGAGGCCATCCGGGTGCTCATCGAGAGCTTCACCCGGGAAGCCGGGGTGCGCAGCCTGGAGCGCGAGGTGGCCTCGATCTGCCGCAAGATCGCCCGCCGGGTGGTCAAGGAAGGCAAGAAGCTCGAGCTGGTGGTCAATCCGGAGATGGTCAACGACTTCCTCGGCAAGGCCCGGTTCCGCTCCCGCCGCAAGAACCAGGAGTCCGAGATCGGCGTGGCGACCGGCCTCGCCTGGACCGAGGTGGGAGGCGAGCTGCTGGAGACCGAGGTGGGGCTGATGCCCGGCAAGGGCAAGCTCACCCTGACCGGCAAGCTGGGCGAGGTCATGCAGGAGTCGGCGCGCGCGGCGGTCTCGTACCTGCGCAGCCGGGCCGAGCTCCTGGGCGTCGATCCGGAGTTCAACGAGTCGCTGGACCTCCACCTCCACGTGCCGGAGGGAGCGATCCCGAAAGACGGCCCCTCGGCCGGAATCACCATGGCCACCGCCCTGATCTCGGCGCTGACGCACATCGCGGTGCGCAAGGACGTGGCGATGACCGGCGAGATCACCCTGCGGGGCAAGGTCTTGCCGGTCGGCGGGATCAAAGATAAAGTGCTCGCCGCCTACCGCGGTGGCATCAACGAAGTGATCCTCCCCCGCGAAAATGAGAAGGACATCGACGAGATCCCGGCTGAAGTGCGCGAGGTGATGGAGTTCCACCTGGTCGATTCGATGGACGAGGTGTTGCGCCTGGCCCTGGATGGCCCGATCTCTCCGTTTGCCAAAGCGAAGGGGAAGTTCAAGGAGACTGCCTCCGAGCCACCGGTCGGGCCCGATTCGCTGGCCCACTGATTCTGGACTCGTACTGACCTTTGAGAGAGCTTGGGTCCCCGGCGCTCAGCGGAGCGCCGGGTCCTCAAAGCCCGGATTCAGATTGAAAATTTCGTCGCGGCGTCCCGGAGCCTCCGTTCAGGTTTGAGCGGCAAGATCGTCAACGCCCTATTCGTCCGCTCGGCCTACAGGAATGAAGATTTCCTGCGGGACGGGCGGCCGGAGCTCCTCTTCGTCGGACGTTCGAACGTCGGCAAGTCGAGCCTGTTGAACCGGCTGCTGGGACGGCAGGGGTTGGCCCGCACGAGCTCGACGCCGGGCCGGACGCGAGCGGTCAATTATTTCCTGGTCAACGACCGCTACTACTTCGTGGACCTGCCCGGATACGGCTACGCCAAGGCGGGGAAACAGGAGCGGCGGGAGTGGGCGGAGACGGTGGATCGCTATTTGAAAGCGGCGCTTCCCAGGGCGCGGGTCGTCCTGCTCGTCGACGCCAAAGTGGGGGCGACCCCCTTGGACGTCGAGGCCCTGCGGTACCTCACCAGCCTGGGGGCCGGGGTCACGGTGGTGGCGACCAAGATCGACCAGGTGTCGAGCGGCCGGCGGGCCAAGGCGCTCTCCGCGATCCGCAGCACGCTGGAGCTCGGCGGGGAAACCGACCTCATCCCGGTGTCGGCACGCACGGGCCTGGGAATGAAGGAACTCTGGAGCACCATCCAGCTCCATCTCGAAGCGAGCACACGATGACAGAACCAACGAGGAACGACAGCAACATGGCAAAAACACAGAATCAAGTGGAGAAGAGCGCGGAGGCCCTGGACATCCGGGCCTTGAAGGAGATGAGCATCTCCCAGCTCACCCAGATCGGTAAGGATCTGGGGGTCGAGGGCGCGACCGGCATGCGCAAGCAGGAGCTGATCTTCAAGATCCTCCAGGCGCAGACCGAGAAGAGTGGGCTGATCTTTGCCGAGGGGGTGCTCGAGTGTCTCCCCGACGGCTTCGGCTTCCTGCGCGCTCCCGAGTACAACTACCTGCCCGGGCCGGACGACATCTACGTCTCGCCCTCCCAGATCCGGCGCTTCGACCTGCGCACCGGCGACACCATCTCCGGCCAGGTCCGCCAGCCCAAGGAGGGAGAGCGCTACTTCGCCCTGATCAAGGTCGAGGCGGTCAACTTCGAGCATCCGGAAGTCGCCCGCAACAAGATCTTCTTCGACAACCTGACGCCGCTCTATCCGCAGGAGCGGATCAAGCTCGAGGTCTCGGGGGACATGTCGTCGCGGGTCATGGACCTGGTGACGCCGATGGGCAAGGGTCAGCGCGCCCTGATCGTCGCCCCGCCGCGCACCGGCAAGACCATGCTCCTGCAGTCGATCGCCCATTCGGTCGAGAAGAACCACCCCGAGGCGATCTTGATCGTGCTGCTCATCGACGAGCGGCCGGAAGAGGTCACCGACATGCAGCGCTCGGTGGCCGGGGAGGTCGTCTCCTCGACCTTCGACGAGCCGGCGACCCGCCACGTGCAGGTGGCCGAAATGGTGATCGAGAAGGCCAAGCGCCTGGTCGAGCACAAGAAGGACGTGGTGATCCTGCTCGATTCGATCACCCGTCTGGCGCGCGCCTACAACACGGTGCAGCCGCCCTCGGGGAAGGTGCTCTCCGGCGGTATCGACGCCAACGCGCTCCATCGCCCGAAGCGTTTCTTCGGCGCCGCAAGAAACATCGAGGAAGGTGGCTCGCTGACGATCATCGCGACGGCCCTGGTCGACACCGGCAGCCGTATGGACGACGTCATCTTCGAAGAGTTCAAGGGCACCGGCAACTGCGAGATCCATCTCGACCGGAAGCTCGTCGACAAGCGCGTCTTCCCGGCGATCGACATCAACAAGTCGGGCACCCGGAAAGAAGAGCTGCTGATGCCGGAGAGCGAGCTGCATCGCGTCTGGGTGCTGCGCAAAGTCCTAAACCCGCTCTCGACGGTTGAGAGCATGGAGCTCCTGCACGACAAGCTGTCGAAGGCGAAGACCAACCAGGAGTTCCTCAACGCGATGTCCAAATAAGGTACGGGCGTGCCCAAGCTGCGCGTCGGTATCGTCAACTTCCTGAACAGCAAACCGCTGGCGTGGGGTTTCCTCAAAGGGCACCACGCGGACCTCTTCGCGCCGAGCTATCATCCGCCGGCGCTGGTGGCGCGACTGCTGGGGCAGGGCAACCTGGACGTCGGGCTCATCCCGTCGATCGAGGTGCAGCGCATCCCGGGCCTTACGGTTTTGCCCGATCTCTGCATCTCCGCGACCAACGAGGTGAGGAGCGTCCTCCTGGTCTCCTCGGTGCCGGCCGACCAGATCCGCCGCGTGTCCCTGGACCAGAACAGCCGTACCTCGGCAGCCCTGCTGCGTATCCTCATGCAGGAGCAGTTTCACCTGGAGCCCGAGTACGTGACCGAGCGGCCGGACATCCCGCGCATGCTGGACGAGGCCGACGCGGCCCTGGTGATCGGCGATCCGGCGCTCAAAGTCGATCGCGAGCGCTACCAGGTCTTCGACCTCGCGGCCGAATGGAAGGCGCTGACCGGCCTCCCCTTCGTCTTCGCGGTCTGGGCGGTACGGCCGGAGGTGGAGTTCCCCGACCTCTCCTTCTACTTCAAGAGCAGCCTGCGCTACGGCATGTCCTCGCTCGACACCCTGGTGCGCGAGGCGGCGGCGGAGCTGTCGCTCGACACCGCGGAGGTCCGCGCCTACCTGACCGAGAATCTGACCTTCTTCCTGCGGCAGGAGGAGATCGACGGCCTGAACGAGTTCTACCGCCGCGCCCACGCGCACGGGCTGATCCTGGAGCCCAAGCCGATTGAGTTCAGGGAGTAGGGATCTACCAACAGGGCGCACGTCGCACCGCATGGTGCGGCGATCACTTGGAAAGAGTAGAATCTCCTCTGTCAGAGGTGCCCCCTGCCATGGCCAGTCGGCGAGCCGTCATCGATATTCCTGAAGAAGTTCTACTCGCGGAAAAGACCGACGAGGCCACCTTCGCCCGTGAGCTGGTGACTCTGGCGGCGGTCAAGCTGCATGAGCTCGGTCGACTCTCGTCCGGCCGCGCGGCGGAGCTCGCGGGTATGTCTCGCGTCGAGTTCCTGCTGTCCCTCGGGCGGTACAGCGTGTTTCCCCTCGAGGCCGAGCTTCGCGAGTTGGAACGCGTTCGTGGCTGAAGCCATTAGTAACACCTCGCCCCTGCTGTATCTCTATCGGGTCGAGGCCCTGCATCTCCTTCCGGCGCTCTTCGGCGAGGTGTGGACTCCGCAGGAGACGGATCGAGCGAGATGATTCGTGGCTCGGCGCTGCCAAGCCGAATCACTCCACTCGGAACGGTCGGCGCAGGGAGAGGATCGCGACCGAAACGCCCCCGAGAGGTACCGGTCTGCCGCGGTGCGGCACACGCCTGGAGCGGAGAAGCTCTCGTTACGGGCGGAAGAGAGGCCGACTGCGGCGGAGCAGAACCGTTCTGGAGGAGAGCAGATCTGCACCGCGGCGGAGCAGAGCTCGACTGCCGCGAATCAGGACTGCACCGCTCCGGATGGGAACGAATCCGCTGCGGATCAGAGCTTCACCGCTCCGGTTGAGAACCAATCCGCTCCGGATAAGAGCTGAACCGCGGCGGATCGGTTCTTCACCGCCGCGAATGAGCTCTTCACCGCTCCAGATCGGTTCTTCACCGCTCCAGCTCAGGTCGGCTCCGCCCCAGAACGGTTCCTCCCCTCTGCCAAGCGGGGCGCTCACCCCGCCAGCACGAACCGTTCCCGCGCCAAAGCCTGCAAAGCAGTAACCTGCTCTCTGCGCGAACGCGAGAGGGGGACCGTGCGGCCGATCTCCAGGAGGAGCCGGGGGGTGGTGAGGCGGGTTTCGCGCTCGGCCAGCATGCCGTAGAGGGCCGCCACCACGGCCTGTTCGATCTCGGCGCCGCTCATTCCCTCGGTCGCCTCGGTGAGGATGTCCAGATCGAAGACCGCCGGGTCCTGCCGGCGCAGGCGTAGGTGGATGGCGAGGATTTCTCGCCGTTCGGGCGCTCCGGGCAGGTCGACGAAGAAGATCTCGTCGAAGCGACCCTTGCGCAACAGCTCCGGGGGGACGGCGGAGAGGTCGTTCGAGGTGGCGGCGACGAAGACCGCCTCCTTCTTCTCCTGCATCCAGGTCAGAAACGACCCGAAGAGCCGCCGTCCGAGGCCGCCGTCGGATTCGGAGCCCCCGGCGGCGAAGACCTTTTCGATCTCGTCGATCCAGAGGACCAGGGGGGAGAGGGCCTCGGCGGTTGCGAAGGCGTTCCGCAGGTGGCGCTCGGACTCGCCGATGTACTTGTCGTAGAGCCGCCCGGGGTCGAGCCGGACCAGCGGCAATCCCCACTCGTGGGCGATGGTCTTCGCCGCCAGGCTCTTGCCGCACCCCTGGACCCCGACGAGGAGGACGCCGCGCGGTGGCCCGAGCCCCAGGCTCTTGGCGTGGTCGCTCCAGCCCACCCGAAACCGCTGGAGCCAGCTCTTCAGATTGGCGAGGCCGCCCAGGGGAGCGATGTCGCCGTCCGCCGACCAGAGCTCCAGGATTCCGGACTGCTCCAGCCCCTCCTTCTTGGCGGC
>DASQPA010000101.1:0-14475 GCA_035644215.1 Thermoanaerobaculia bacterium | reverse complement strand
CCCCTGGGACGACTGGGCGAAGGCGTCGAGAAAGGCGTTGGCCGCCGCGTAGTCGAACTGGCCCGGGCCGCCGACCAGGGCGTTGAGCGACGAGCAGAGCACCAGGAAGTCCGGGGGGTCCGCGGCCAGGAGCTCCGCCAGGAGAAGCGTCCCCTCTACCTTGGGCGCCAGCACCGCCGCCGCCTCCTCGCGGGTGCGGAACTGCATCAGGCCGCCCCCCGGGACCCCCGCCGCGTGGATCGCCCCGTCGACGCGACCGAAGCGCCGGCGCACCTCGCCCAACATCCGGCCCAGCGAGGAGGCGTCGGTGACGTCGGCCACCGCCGTCCAGACCTCCCCCCCGGTCGCCTCCAGCTCCTGGAGCCGCCGGGCGATCCGCGCCGTGCGGCCTGTGCCGCGGGCCAGGGCCGGCCAGGCTTCCCGCTCCGGGAACGGCGAACGGCCGGTCAGCACCAGCTTCGCCTGCGCCTGCCGGGCGAGGAACCCGGCGAGCTCCAGGCCCACTCCGCCCAGGCCGCCGGTGATCAGGTAGGTTCCTCCCTGGCGCAGGGGCAGCGCGCCCCGTGGGTTCGGCAGCGGCAGCGGCTCGAAGACCTTCAGCCAGCGGCCCGTGCCGCGGTAGGCGACGATCGGGTCCGCCGGGACGGCCAGCTCGGCCAGGAGCAGGTCGACGAGCTGCCGACCCTGCCGGCTGTCCAGGGGAAGGAGGGTGACGTCGATCGCGGCGCAGGTGATCCCGGGGTACTCCTGGGGCAGGACGGCCGCCGGTCCGAGCAGCGTGGCCCGGGCGGGGATCAGGTCCTCGCCGCCGGTGATCCACTGCACCCCGGTCGAGACGATCCCCAGGTGGAGGGGCGGCCGCGCTCCTGCCGCGCCCGCCGGCCGCCGGTCGCCCAGCGCCCGCGCGAGGTGAAACAGGCTGTAGAAACCCCGCTCCTGCTCCTCCCTCTCAGCGCGCGCGGCGCCGGCGCTCCACAGATGGACGATCCGCGCCGGGGCGAGCCCCCGCCGGGCGAGCCGCTCGAGCAGTGCGGCATAGTCCGCCGGCTCTCCCGGGCGGAGGATGAAATCGCCTTCCGCGGTCTCCCGGAGCTCCTCCCCGGCATGGACGACCGCCACCGCTCGGCCGTGCTCCCGCAGGCGGGCCGCCAGCCCGTCCCCCAGGCCGGTCTCGTCGGCGAAGACCAGCCAGCCCCCCGCCTCCCCACCGGCGGGCAGGGCGCTCCCGGCGGAGGGAAACACCTGGTGCCAGAGCGGCGCCCAGAACCAGCGGGCGACCTCCCCCTCCCGCGCCTCGATCGCGCGCCGGCGTCCCCGTTCCGCCTCCGCCGTCGGCTCGACCCAGTAGCGCTGGCGCTCGAACGGGTAGGTCGGCAGCGGCACCCGCCGCCGGCGTTCCTGGGCATGGAAGCCCGCCCAGTCGACCTCGACGCCGGCCAGCCAGAGCTGGCCCAGGGTGCGCAGAAGCGCCGCGTCGGCCCCCCGACCGTCGCCCGGCTTCGGCAAGCTGGCGAGCACCGACGGCACGCTCGGCCGTTGCGGGTGCTGGCGGACCAGCGCGGTGAGCGCCTGCCCGGGGCCGACTTCCAGGAACACCGCCGACGTACGCGTGAACAGCGCTTCGAGACCCGCCGAGAAGCGGACCGTCTCGCGCAGGTGCCGCACCCAGTAGCGTGGCGACGTCGCCTCCTCGGGCCGAATCCAGGTCCCCGTGAGATTCGAGACGAAGGGAATCTCCGGGGCGGCGAGGCGAAGCCCCGAAAACTCCGCTGCGAAGGACGAGAGCATCGGCTCCATGGCCGCCGAGTGGAAGGCGTGCGAGGTATGGAGGCGGCGGACCTCTTTCCCTTCCTCGATCAGCCGGACGGCGAGCGCCTCGACCTCGCCGGCCTCCCCCGACACCACGCACAGGGCCGGACCGTTGACCGCAGCGAGGGAAAGCCCGCCCAAGAGCGGCCGCACCTCCGCCTCGGCGAGCGGCACCGCGAGCATCGATCCGGAGGGCATCTCCTGCATCAGGCGGCCGCGCTCGGCGACCAGCCCCAGGGCGTCCTCGAAGGAGAAGACCCCGGCCAGGCAGGCCGCCACGTACTCGCCGACGCTGTGGCCGAGCATCGCCTGCGGCCGGATCCCCCACGCCATCCACAGCCGCGCCAGGGCATGCTCGACGACGAACAGGGCCGGCTGCGCGAGCACCGTCTGCGCCAGCCGCTCGGCCGCCGCCCCCGGATCGCCGCCGGTGGGATAGAGCACCTGCCGCAGGTCGAGCCCCAGCCGTGGGCGCAGGAGCTCCGCCCCGCGGTCCACCTCGGCGCGGAAGACCGGCTCGTGAGCGTAGAGCTCGGCCCCCATCCCGGGGTGCTGCGAGCCCTGGCCGGGGAAGAGGAAGAAGGCCGGCCGGGACCCGGCCTCGCGGGCGCGTGTCAGCACCCGCTTGGGGTCGAGCGCGGAGAGCACCTGGGCGGCGTCGGCGGTCCCCGAGCCGACGGCGATACGGCGGTGGTCGAGCTCGGCCCGGCCCATCGCCAGCGTGTAAGCCACGTCCGCGAGGTCGAGCCCGGGGTGCCGACCGAGGTGCTCGGCCAGGTTCCGGGTGCTCTCCTCCAGGGTCGCGGCGGTGCGCGCCGAGAGGACCACCAGCTGGAGCGGCCGCGACGGGCTCCCCGCCGCCCCCTCCGGCGCCTCCTCAAGCACCACGTGGGCGTTGGTGCCGCCGATGCCGAACGAGCTCACTCCGGCCCGCCGCGGCCCGCCCGCCGGCCAGGGGGTCGCCGCCACCGGGACGTAGAACGGACCCGAGGCGAAATCGATCTGCGGGTTCGGTCGCGTGAAGTGCAGGCTCGGCGGGATCACACCGCGCTCGACCGCCAGGGTCGCCTTGATCAGCGAGGCGATTCCTGCCGCCGCGTCGAGATGACCCATGTTGCTCTTGAGCGAGCCCAGGGCGCAACGGCCGCCCGGCGTGGTCGCCGCGCCGAAGACCCGGGAGAGCGCCGCGACCTCGATCGGGTCGCCCAACGGAGTGCCCGTGCCGTGGGCCTCGATCAGCCCGACGGTAACCGGGTCGACCCCGGCCAGGCCTTGAGCCATGGCGATGACCTCGGTCTGCCCCGCGACGCTCGGCACCGTATAGCCGAGCTTCGCCGCGCCGTCGTTGTTGATCGCCGAGCCCAGGATCACGGCGTGGAGGGTGTCGCCGGCGGCCACCGCATCGCTCAGGCGCTTGAGCACCACCAGCCCGACGCCTTCCCCATCGGTCGTGCCGGCCGCCGCGGCGTCGAAGGGACGGCAGTGCCCATCCTGCGAGAAGATGCTTCCCGGCTGATACAGGTGGCCCCCCTGGCGCGGCACCAAGAGTCGCACCCCACCCGCGAGCGCCAGGTCGCACTCGCCGTTGAGCAGGCTCTGTAACGCCAGGTGGACCGCCACCAACGAGGTCGAGCAGGCCGTCTGCACGGTCAGGCTCGGCCCGCGCAGACCCAGCTTGTAGGAGATCCGGGTGGACAGAAAATCGCCGCCGCTGCCCAGCATTGCCTGGAACGAGCCGACCGCTCCCATGATCTCAGAGTTGTGCTGCAGGTTCGACAGCAGGTAGGTATTGATCCCGGCCCCGGCAAAGACGCCGATCGGGCCGGGGAAGCGCCGGGGGTCGCAGCCGGCATGCTCCAGCGCCTCCCAGGCGCACTCCAAAAGCAGCCGGTGCTGAGGGTCGAGCACTTCGGCCTCACGCGGGGAGAAGTCGAAGAGGGCCGCGTCGAAGAGCTCGGCCCCTTCGAGCACGGCGCGCGCCCGGACATAGGAGGGATCGGCCAGCAGCTCGGCTTCGACCCCGGCTGCCCGCAGCTCTTCGGCGGAGAAGAAGGTGATCGACTCGACCCCGGCGACGAGGTTCTCCCAGAAACGCTCGACGTCTCCGGCTCCGGGGAACCGGCCCGCCATGCCGATGATGGCAATGCTGTTGTCCATCCTCCTACTCCGCGACCTCTCCTTCGACAGGTTCTGCCACCGACATGGGCTCTGTGCCGGCGGCCCGGACCGGGGGCTGGTTCACCGTCTCCACTCGGCGGCGGGCCTCGACATAGCGGCCTCGCCCCACCGCCGCCCGGGTGCGCTCGACGCGCTTCCGGACCTGCTCCGCCGGCCGTTCCGGCTCCGCCGGGCGGGAATTCTCCTGCAGTGCGGTCAGGTGACGGGCCAGGGTGTCCGCGGTCGGGTACTTGAAGAGGTCGACGATCGGCACGGTAACGCCGAAGCGCTCCCGCAGGCTCTCCTGGATCGGCAGGAGGAGGAGGGAATGCCCTCCGAGGCTGAAGAAGTTGTCGTTGGGGTCGACCTTCTCGACCTTCAGGGCCTCCTGCCAGATCTCGGCGACGATGCGCACCGCCGCACCGGCCAGAGACGCCGGCGCGGCGCCATCCTCGGGCGGCTCCGCGAGCGCGGGCAGGGCGCTGCGGTCGAGCTCCCCCTCCCGGGTGAGCGGCGCCGCGCTGAGAACCTGGAAGGCCCCCGGCAGCATGTAGCCCGGCAGGATCTCGGCGAGAAAAGCCCGTAGCTCTTCGGCTGCCGGAATCGAACGGCCCGGCCGTGCCGTGACGTAGGCCACGAGCCGCTCCTCCCCGGTCGGGCCGAGGCGCGGAAGGACCACCGCGGCTTCGATCGCCGGATGACCGGCGAGAGCGGCCTCGATCCTCCTGAGGTCGATCCGGTAGCCGCGCAGGCTCACCCATCGTGCGCCGAGCAGCAGCTGGTGACGTTCGGCAGGGGCGAGAAACGGCAGCTCCGAGAGGCGCCGCTCCGGGGCTTCCACCACCGCGGTGACGAGGGCCGCGAAATGCCTCACCCAGCGCGCCGCCGTCGACCGGTCCAGAAGATCGCGGTTGACCTCGAGCAGGCCGCTCAGGCGACCACCGTGATCCTCCATGTAGAAGGCGAGGTCGAACTTCGCCGTGCCCTCTGCGGCGGGCAGTGGGGTCACGGTCAGGCCGGGGAGGTCCAGTCGCTCCGGACGCGCCGAAACCTCGAGCGCGAAAACCACCTGGTAGATCGGGTTGTGGCTCAGGTCGCGCTCGGGCCGCAGGTCCTCGACGATCTTCTCGAAAGGCACCTCCTGGTGGGCGTAGTCGGCGAGCACCGCCGCCCGCACCCGGCTGAGGAAGTCGTGGAAGGTGGGGTCGCCCGACAGGTCGAGGCGCAGGGCAATGTTGTTGGCGAAGAAGCCGATCAGCGGCTCGAGCTCGACCCGCCGGCGGTTCGCCGTCGGCGTCCCCAGGACCAGGTCGCGCTCTCCGGTATAGCGGTGGAGGAGCGTCGCGTAGGTGGCAAGGAGGGCCATGAAGAGGGTCGCGCTTTCGCCACGGGCAAAGGCGCGCAGGGCCGGCGTCGCCGCCGGGTCGAGCGCCACCGGCTGGGAGCTGCCGCGGTAGGTCTGGACCGGCGGGCGGGGTCGGTCGAAGGGCAGCTCCAGGGCCGCGGGAGCGCCCGCCAGGCGCTGCCGCCAATAGGCGAGCAGGTGCTCCAGCACCGCGCCGCGGAGCCAGGCGCGCTGCCAGCGGGCAAAGTCGGCATACTGGATCGGCAGGGCTGGGAGATCCGGTTCCCCGCCGGCAACCGCTGCGGTGTAGCCCGCCGCCAGCTCGTCGAAGAACAGGCGCAGCGACCAGCCGTCGGTGACCACGTGGTGAAAGGTGAGGAGCAGCAGATGCCGGTCCGTCGCGAGTCGCACCAGTGTGGCGCGGAAGAGCGGCCCCCGTGCGAGGTCGAAGCGCGCCAACGCCTCTGCCGCCACCCGGCGCCCGGCCTCGGCCTGCCGCAGGCCGGGGGTGAGCGCCGCGAGGTCGACCTCGGGCAGGCCGGGAAGGAGGTGCTTCGCCACCACCTGGACCGGCCGCCCCTCGACCGTACCGAGGGTGGTGCGGAGGACCGAGTGCCGGAGGACGATCTTCGCCAGGGCGCCGTGGAGAGCGACCCGGTCGAGGTTGCCGTCGAGGCGGACGGCGACGGGGAAGTTGTAGACCGGGTTTCCCGGCTCGAGCAGGTCGATGAACCAGAGCTGCTCCTGGGAGAAGGACGGCGGCGGATCGCCGCCGTCACCCGCCTGGGAGAGGAGGGGTTGCGCGGCGAGCACCTCCGCGAGGTCGAGGGCGCCGCGGGCACGGTCGGCCTCGGCGGCCAGCTCCGCCACCGTCGAGTAGGTGAAGAGGGCCGAGAGCGGCAGCTCGATGCCCAGCTGCTCGCGCATCCGCGCCACCACCCGGGCGGCCACCAACGAGTGGCCGCCGAGGGCGAAGAAGTCGTCCTCCAACCCCAGATCGTCTCTGCCGAGCCCGAGGGTCTCGGCCCAGATCTCCGCCACCACGCGCTCGACCGGCGTGCGTGGCGCCGTGCGCGGACCCTCCGGCCCGCTCGGCGCCGGCAGGGCGCGACGGTCCGCCTTGCCCGTACCGGTCAAGGGGATCGCTTCCAGGGCCACGAAGGCCGAAGGCACCATGTAGTCGGGTAGCTTCGCCCGCAGGAAGGCGCGCAGCTCCGACCCGGTGGGGCCCGGCTGCCGCGCCGGTACCAGGTAGGCCACCAGGCGCTTTTCCCCCGGCACGTCGTCACGCACCAGGGCGATGGATTCGCGCACGCCGGGATAGAGGACGAGCGCCGCTTCGATCTCCCCCAGCTCGATACGAAAGCCGCGGAGCTTGACCTGCTGATCGATGCGCGCCAGGAACTCCAACTGACCGTCGGCGCGGAAGCGCACCAGATCGCCGGTCAGGTAGAGTCGTTGGCCCGGCTCCACGGCCCAGGGATGGGGCACGAAGCTCTGCGCAGTGAGCTCCGGACGCCGCCAGTACCCGCGCGCCAGGCCGCGGCCGGAGACTGCCAGTTGGCCGGGCACCTGGGACGGCGCGGGCGCGAGGTCCGGTCCGAGGACGTGGACGTCGAAGCCGCGGACCGGCCGACCGATGGGCGGCTGCGGCTCCGCCGGGCCGATCTCGCCGACGGTCACCCACACCGTGCACTCGGTGGGACCATAGGCGTTCGAGAAGCGCCGCCCAGGGGCCCAGCGCCGGACGACGCCCGGCGGGCAGGCCTCACCCGCGACCACCAGCTGGCGCAGGATGGGGAGCGGCGCGTCGGGGAGGGCCGCCAGGGCCGAAGGCGGGATCGTGAGATGGGTGATCGCCGCGTCCTCCAGTAGGGCGATCAACCCCGGACCGGGGAGGACGTCGTGCTGTCGGGCGACATAGAGGGTACCGCCGCTGGCGAGCGCCATGACGAGCTCGAAAATGGAGGCGTCGAAGATCGGCGGCGAAAACTGCAGGATCCGCGTCCCCGGCCCCAGAGCGAAAATCTTCCTTTGCGCTTCGACCAGGTTGGCGAGGCCGCCATGGGTGAGCGCGGCACCTTTGGGCGTCCCGGTCGAGCCCGAGGTATAGATCAGGTAGGCGAGATCGGCCGGCCCGGGCTCGGCCGCCGCCCGCAGAGCTCCCGCGTCCTCCCATGCGAAATGGTCCAGAGCCAGTCGCTCGGCCGGGTGGGCGGGGAGTGCCGCGGCGAGACTCTCGCCGGCGATCAGGAGGCGCGCGCCCGAGTCCTCGACGATCGCCGACAGCCGTTCGGGAGGGTGCGATGGATCGAGGGGGAGATAGACCCCGCCGGCCTGGAGGATGGCGAGAGCGGCGATCACGGCTTCGGCCGAGCGTTCCAGGGCCACGGCGACGACCGCGTCCGGCCCGACGCCTCGCGCCGCGAGGACGCTCGCCAGCCGTCGGCTCCGCCGGACCAGCTCCCGGTAGGTGAACGCTCCCGCCACGGAGGCCACGGCGACGGCCTCCGGCGTGCTCGCCGCCCAGGCCTCGACCTGGTGGTGGACAGGAACGTAGAGCGCCGGCGCGGCCTCTCCGGCGCCCCACTCGAACAGGGCTTGGTGGCGCTCGGCCGGGCTCAGCAGAGGGAGATCGGAGAGCCGCCGGTCGGGCTCCTCCAGGACGCCGGCGAGCAGATGCGTGAGCTGCCCGAGCAGCCGCTCGGCGGTGGTCCGGTCGAAGAGGTCCGTCGCGTGCTCCAGGGCGAGAAGGAGCTGGCCCTCGCCTGCGACGGCCAAAAGCGTGAGGTCGAACTTCACCGTGCCGGTGGGAACGGCGAAGGGCTCAAGGTCGAGCCCGGCGACCCGCAGGCGGGCGGGCCGCCGCTGGAGGGCGAAGACCGTCTCGAACAGTGGGTTGCGGCCGAGGCTCCGCTCGGGTTGGAGACGTTCGACCAGGGCCTCGAAGGGCAGGTCGCCGTGCTCTTGGGCCGCCAGGGTCGTCTCCCGCACCCGCGCCAGCAGCTCGCGAAAGGCCGGATCGCCGGAGGTGTCGGCGCGCAGGACGAGGGTGTTGACGAAGAGCCCGATCGCCCCCTCCATCCGGCTGCCGTCGCGGTTCGATACCGGGCAGCCGACGGCCAGGTCGGCGGCCCCGGTGATCCGCGACAGGAGGGCCTGGAAGGCGGCGAGGAAGATCATGAACGAGGTGGCCGAGACGGCCGGCGCCAGGCCGGCGATTCTTTCGGCCAGGGGGTGGGGCAGCGGCGCGGCGGCGACCGCACCGCGGGCTCCGCGGACCGCCGGCCGCGGCCGATCGGTCGGCAGGTCGAGCCCTGGAAGGCCGGCCAGGCGCTCCGTCCACCAGGTCAGCCGGCTCTCCAGGGCCGCGCCGCGCAGCCGCTCGCGCTGCCAGACGGCGAAGTCGGCGTACTGGAAGGGGGTTGCGGCGAGGGCCGGTTCCAGGCCGCGGCAGAAGGCAGCATAGGCCGTCGCCAGCTCGTCGACCAGGAGGGCGAGCGACGCTTCGTCGGCGATCAGGTGGTGGAGGGTGAGGAGCAGGAGGTGGCGCTCGCTTCCGAATCGAAGGAGACGGGCGCGCAGCAGCGGCCCACGGGCGAGGTCGAAGGGCCGGACGGCCTCGGCCGCAGCGAGACGTTCCGCCTCCCGCTCCGCACCGGCGAGGTCGGAGAGCGCGATCACCGGCAGCTCCGGGACCTCGACCGGAGCGATCCTCTGCACCGCTCGGTCTCCCACCTCGGGAAAGCGGGTGCGCAGAGCCTCGTGGCGCTTGACGACCGCGGTCAGGGCTCGGTGGAGGGCGGGGGCGTCCAATCGACCGGTCAGGCGGGCGGCCCCGGCCAGGTGGTAGACCGCCGCCCCCGGCTGCAGCCGTTCGAGCAGCCAGAGGCGCTCCTGGGCGAAGGAGAGCTCCCCGTCCTGGAGCTTGCGCCGCGGCGGCACGAGGAGCCTGTCGGCGATCGTCCCGACCGCCGGCAGGCTCGCGGCGAGCCGGGCGACGGTGGGGGCTCGGAAGACCGCGCCGAGCGGCAGCTCGACCCCCAGGCGCTCGCGCAGGCGTGCGGTCAGGCGCGCCGCGAGCAGCGAGTGCCCGCCCAAGGCGAAGAAGTCGTCCTCCACGCCGACCCGCTCGACCTCCAGCACCTCGGCCCACAGCGCGGCGAGCTCCGCCTCGAGCGGCGTCCGCGGCGCGCCTCCGCTCCCCGCCTCCGGGCGCTCCGGCGCCATGGCGGCGAGCGCCTTCCGGTCGACCTTGCCGCTGGCGGTCCGCGGCAGCTCCGGGAGGAGGACGAACGCCGTTGGGACCATGGCCTCGGGCAGGCTGCGGCGCAGGGCGTCGCGGACCGCGGCGACGGCGAACGGCTCGCCGCTCGCCACCAGGAAGGCGGCGAGGGAGCGCTCACCCTGCGCCCCATCGCGCGCCAGGACCGCCGCGTCGCGCACCTCCGGGCAGGCCAGGAGGGCGGACTCGACTTCCCCCAGCTCAATCCGGACGCCGCGGATCTTGACCTGATGGTCGAGGCGGCCGAGGAACTCGAGGTCGCCGGCCGGCCGGCGGCGGACCAGGTCCCCGGTGCGGTAGAGCCGCGCTCCCGCCGCCTCGCCGCCGTTGCCGGCGTAGGGGCTGGGGACGAACCGCTCGGCGGTGAGGTCCGGCTGTCCGAAATAGCCGCGCCCCAGCCCCGCCCCGGCCAGGCAGAGCTCGCCGGGCACCCCCACCGGGACCGGCCGCAGGGCGGCGTCCTCCAGGTGGGCTCGGGTGTTGGCGATCGGCCGGCCGAGGGTCGGCTCGGCCGTCGCGGCGAGGTCCTGCTCGGCCCAGGTCGAGTAGGTGGTGGCCTCCGACGGTCCGTAGAGGTTGACCACCCGCCGCACCGCGGTTCCGAGAGCGATCGCGCGCACCAGCGGACGGCGGAGCGGCTCCCCCGCCAGGTTGACGGTGAGCACGGTCGCCGGCACCCCGCCGGCATGCACCAGCTCGGCCATCGCCGAAGGGACGGTGTTGATCAGCCGCACCTCGACCGCCTCGGGCAGCGTCGGCAGAGCAAGGGCGTTCTCGGCCAGGATCACCTGGCCGCCGTGGCAGAGCGGCACGAAGAGCTCGAAGACCGAGAGGTCGAAGCCGATCGAGGTCGCCGCCAGCACCCCGGCCAGCTCGGCGTCGGAGTAGGCCGTCCCCGCCCAGGCGACCAGCGCTACCGCGCTCCGGTGCTCGATCGCCACCCCCTTGGGCCGGCCGGTCGAGCCCGAGGTGTAGATCAGGTAGGCCAGGTTTTCCGGCAGGGCCAGGACGGCCTGTCGAGAAGGCGGCCCCGCCGGCTCGTCCGCCGCCGCCGGAAGGACGACCGTCTGTACCCCCGCCGTCGGCAGCTCCGCGAGCCGCTGCGCCTCGCCCAGTAGCACCGCGGCCCGGGAATCGGCGAGCAAAAACGCCCGCCGCTCCACGGGATAGGTGGGATCGAGCGGCACGTAGGCGCCCCCGGCCCGCCAGACCGCGAGGAGAGCGGCGACCAGCTCGAGAGAGCGCCCGGCGCAGACGCCCACCCGAACCTCGGGCCCGACCCCCACGGCGCGCAGGCGCTCGGCGAGCCTTCCGGCCCGCCGCTCGAGCTGCCGGTAGGTCCAGCGCCGGCCGCTCCCGGCGAGCGCCACCGCCTCGGGGGTGCGCTCCACCTGGGCGGCGAACAGGTCATAGAGGGAGACCTCGGCCGGCGCCGAGGCGGTAGTCGCGTTCCAGGCCGCCAGCTGGGCGATCTCCTCCGGGGTGAGCAGGTCCACCTCGCCGACCGGCCTGCCGGGGTGCGTGGCCATCCCGGCGAACAGGGCGCCGAGGTGGTGGAGCATCCGCTCGCCGGTCGCCGCATCGAAGAGGTCGGCGTCGAGCTGCAGTGCGCAGAGCAGCCCATCCACGCTCTCCGCCGCGGTCAGGGTGAGGTCGAAGGGGGCACGCTCGGCGCGCCAGGGGATCGGTTCCAGGGAGAGATCGGCCAGGGGAAGGCGCGCGCCTTCCTCGCCGAGGGCCAGGGCGGCGAGCGCGCGCTCTGCCGGCCGGCGCGTCGGCTGGAGGACGAAGAGCGCCTGGAAGAGGGGTGCGCGGCCGGGTGCGCCGCCGGGCCGCAGGCGCTCGGCGAGCCGAGCGAAGGGGAGCTCCTGGTGCGCCAGGGCGGTGAGCGCCGTGGCGCGCACCCGGTCGAGCAGCGCGGCGGCGCTCGGCGACTGGCTCCCCGAGCCGAGCTCGGTGCGCATCACCACCGGGTTGACGAAGTAGCCGACCGTCTCGGCCAGCCCCGGCCGGCCGGCGCGCAGGGTCGCCGGGGAGCCGACCAGGATCTCGCGCTGGCCGGAGTAGCGCTGGAGCAGCGCCTGGAACCCGGTGAGGAGGGCGGCGTAGAGCGTGGCGCCGGACGCCGTCGCCCACCCGTGCAGGCGGTCGGCGGCGGCCGGGCTGAGGCGCAACCGCCGCGAAACGCCGTTCCCGGTCGGGAGCAGGGAGCGCGGACGATCGGTCGGCAGGTCGAGGACCGGCAGCTCGCCGGCCAGCCGCTCCTGCCAGTGCTCCCACAGGCGTGCCCCCCGCGGACCGGCGAGGATCGCCTGCTGCCAGCGGACGAAGTCGCCGTACGCTCCGGGCGGAGCGAGCCGGGCCATCCGGCCCGACCGCTCCGCCGGGTAGATCTCACCCAGCTCGCGCAGGAGCACTGCCAGCGACTGGAAGTCGGCCACCAGATGATGGACGGCGAGGAGAAGGGCGTGCCCCCCCTCGGCGAGCGGCCAGACGCGTACCCTTAGGAGCGGCCCGCGGCCGAGGTCGAAGGGGTGCCAGGCCGCGGCCGCGAGGAGCTCCGGCAGAGCCGCCGCCGGTACGGCCTCTTCCACTCGGAGGTCGAGCGGCAGCCGGGCATGCACCTGCCGCCGCGGCTCTTCCTGCTCTCCCGTGAAGGTGGTGCGCAGGGCCGGATGGCGCTCGACCAGGGCGGCAAAACTGCGGCCGAGGGCCGCGGTATCGAGCGTGCCGTGTACCCGCGCAGCGCCGGCCAGGTTGTAGACCGCGCTCTCCGGCGCCAGCCGGTCGGCGAACCAGAGCGCGCGCTGGCCCTCCGAGAGTGGATGCTCGCCCGGTCCGTCCTCCTCCGGCTCCATCGCCGCCGGGGGCGGGCTTGCCGAGGCGCCGGCGGCGATCCTCTCCGCCACCGTCTCGGCCAGGCTGGCCAGGGTGGCCCCCTCGAACAGTGTTTCCAGGGGAAGCGCGACCCCCGTCCGGGCTTCGATCGCGGCCGCCAGCTCGATCGCCGACAGCGAATCGAGCCCCAGCCCGAAAAGCTGTCGGCCCGGTGCCAGCCCTCCGCGGTCGAGGCCGAGGACCCGCGCCACCTCCTCGACGATCAGCCTCTCCAGGGCTTCGCGGCGCACTTGCGAGTCGAAGACCATCAGGCGCTCCGCGAACGGCGACTGTTCATTCTTAGCATCACTTCTGGGGGGCGCCTACGATCGGACCGGCTTCGCCTCTTCCTTGCCCGTGGCAAAATCTGATAGCGAGTATTTCAAATTTTTCTATGGAGTGTCAACAAGCAAGCATTCAATATCTAGCTTAGCCGGAGTCGGACGGCTTGCCTCTTGGATGCATTCCAACTTTAGACTTTTTTCAATTTGGTAGAATGGTTCCTTAGGAAATCTGGGGTGGTATCGCGCAGTCGGAACCGTCTACGGGTACGGGCGCCAGGTACAGGAGAAGACCTTCGCCTCGGTCGCCGAGGCCAAACTTGCCGGCGAGGTTCTGCATGAGTGAGGTGGGCGAGGCACCGGGGAAGCCGCGCGGCATGCGGACCTTCCTGCTGATCTGGTTCGGGCAGGTCGTTTCGATTCTGGGCAGCGGCCTGTCCGCCTTTGCACTGGGGGTATGGACGTACCGGCAGACCGGCTCTGCCACCGCCCTGTCGTTGATCACCCTCTTCTCCACCGTGCCCAACATCCTGCTGTCGCCGGTCGCCGGCGCGCTCATCGACCGCTGGGGCCGACGCTCGGTGTTGCTGCTCAACAACTTCGGCTCCGGGGCCTGCACGCTGGTGATGGCCGCGCTCTACTGGGCCGGCGTGCTGCAGATCTGGCACGTCTACCTGCTGGTCTGCGCCAGCCGGTGCTTCAACGTCTTCCAACTCCCCGCCTTCTCGGCGGCGACGTCGCAGCTCGTTCCCCGGCGGCAGCTCGTCCGCGCCAACGGCATGGCCCAACTCGGGCCGGTGGCGGGGCAAACCGCCGCTCCCATCCTGGCCGCGGCGTTGATGAACGTCATCGGGGTGGGAGGCGTCATCTTCCTCGATTGCAGCTCCTTCCTGTTCGCCGCCTTGACACTGCTCCTCACCCGGATCCCGCGCCCCCCGGTGTCCAGCGCGGGCCAGGAGGGCCGGGGCTCGCTCCTCTACGAATCGTTCTACGGCTGGACCTACATCCGCCAGCGGCCGGGTCTGTTGGGACTGATGCTGTTCTTTGCCTTTGCCAACTACTGCCTCGCGGTGGTGCAGATCCTGGTGACGCCGATGGTGCTCTCCTTCGGCTCGCCCCAGGTGCTGGGGGTCGTGCTGACCTCTGGCATGACCGGCGCGCTGCTGGGCGGAATCACGCTCAGCGTCTGGGGCCAGGGCCGCTCCCTGCGGCGGATTCCGATCATCCTGAGCTTCACGCTTCTCCAGGGGACGACGCTGCTGCTCGGCGGTCTGCGTCCCAGCGCCCTGCTGGTGGGATCGGCCCTGTTCGTCGCGCTCTTCGCCCTGCCGATCATCCGCGGCTCGAACGAGGCGATCTGGCAGAGCAAGATACCCCAGGACCTCCAGGGCCGCGTGTTTGCCATCCGCCGGATGATTTCCGGCATCGCGTTTCCCCTGGCCGGCGCCTCGGCCGGGCCGCTCGCCGACGTCGTCTTCCGGCCGCTGCTCCTGCCCGGTGGCGCGCTTGCCGGCAGCGTCGGGCGCGTCATCGGCGTCGGGCCGGGGCGAGGTGTCGGCCTGATGTTCATGCTCTTCGGCGTCCTCACCCTGGTCTCGGTGGCCGTGACCTATGAAGTCCTGCCCGTGCGCAGAGTGGAAACCCAGTTGCCGGACGTCCTCTACGACGAGATCCCGGACCGAGCGATGGTGGGTTTGCTTTAACTAATTCCAGGAGATATG
>DASQPA010000100.1:0-30541 GCA_035644215.1 Thermoanaerobaculia bacterium | reverse complement strand
GATCGAGGGGGTCCCCGCCTTCCGCCCCGGCGACCCGGCCCTCGTCTTCCTCGTCGCCCACGACGACGGCACCTACGGCATCCTCCATCTCCTGCTCGGCGCCTTCCCGGCCAGCGAGGTGGCGGGGCGCCGGGTGGTGCTGCGGCCCCTCGCCGGGGCGACCGCGGTGCGCCGCCGGCCGGCCGGCGATCCGGCTCCCCTCGCCATGGCCGCCGGGGAGGACCAGCCGCGCGACCTCGACCGCTTCGAGGCCTGGCTGGCCGATCGGTCGGCGGGCCGCACGCGGCCGGCCGACTACTTCGTCGACCTGCCGGCGGAGAGCCGGCGGAGCCTGGTCGAGCGCTTCACCCTCATCCCGGACCGCAACCGCCACCTGCGCTGGGAGGAGTTCGACGTCGGCGCCTCCATCCCGTTCGCGGCCAACGTCAACGGCCAGCCGGGGGTGCCGGGAGGCGGCTTCGACGAGTTCCAGCGGGCGCTCGCCGCCTGGAACGACGAGAGCCATACCTCCATCAGCTACAACTACACCGGCACCACGCCGGCGACCGGCGGTTTGAAGACCTTCGACGGCGTCAACGCCATCCTCTTCGACGATCCGAACAAGGAGATCGACGGCGCCTTCAACTGCACGGCCGGCGGCATCCTGGCGGTCAGCAGCCCCTGGACCCGCGGCTTCTTCACCTTCTTCCAGGACGAGATCTTCTTCCAGATCGTCGGCGCGGACATCATCACCAACGACAACATCAGCTGCTATCTCGCCCGCACCGGCGACCCCGGCAAGGCGGCCGAGGAGATCTTCGCCCACGAGCTGGGGCACACCCTGGGGCTCCTCCACGCCTGCGGCGACCTGCTGAGCCCGCCGTGCACCGATCCGGTGAAAAACGACGCTCTGATGCGCTCCTTCGTCCATGGCGACGGCCGCGGCGCCCGCCTGGGGACGGACGACGTCGCCGGCATTCGCTACCTCTACGATCCGTCGCGGCGGGCGACCACCGCCTGCCGGCCGAGCTCGACGGCGCTCTGCCTGGCCAACCGGCGCTTCAAGGCGGAGCTTTTCTGGCACAACCAGTTCGACCGTTCCCAGGGCCTCGGCCAGGCGGTCCCGGCGACCGACGCCACGGGATACTTCTCCTTCGGCGATCCGGCGAACCTGGAGCTGCTGGTCAAGGTGCTCAACTTCGGCGGCACCTTCAAGGTCTTCTACGGCGAGCTCACCAACCTGCAGTTCACCCTCACCCTGACCGACACCGAAACCGGGGTGATCAAGAGCTACCGCAACACGACGGGCGACTGCGGCGCCGTCGACCAGAGCTTCTTCGACCTGGCGCCGGGCGCCGCCACCGCCGCAACTGCCGCAGCAGATACCGCCGATGCCGTCGGTATCACCCCGCGGCGGGGCTCGACCGGCGCCTGCCGGCCGGACCGCCAGACCCTCTGCCTGCTGGACAACCGCTTCGCCGTCCGGGTCCTGTGGCAGAACCCGTTCGACAGCTCGACGGGATCCGGCGGTCCCGCCGCGCTCTCGGACCTCGTCGGCACCTTCTACTTCACCGATCGCAACAACGTCGAGCTGATGGTCAAGATCGTCCCGTTCCCCGATCGGCTGGCGTTCTTCTACGGCGCCCTCTCGGACTTCGCCTACACGATCTTCGTGACCGACACCGCCTCCGGCGCGATCAAGACCTACAACGGCGCGCCCTCAAGGCTCTGCGGGGGATTGGACAACAGCGCCTTCTAAATCAACCGCCTACATCAACCGCCCGTGGGGCATCTCGAACGCCGCCAGCACCGGCGCGTGGTCGGAGGTCCCCACGTCGGCGAGCACCCGGCAGGCGGCGGCGTGGGTGGCGACGGCCTCGCTCGCCAGGACATAGTCGATCCGCCAGCCGATGTTCCGCTGCCGCATGCTGCGCCAGGGCGCCCACCAAGTGAAGAGGTCGTCGTTGTCCGGATCGAGCGTCCGGCCGACGTCGACCAGGCCGCCCTGGCCGAGAAGAGAGGCGAAGCGCTCGCGCTCCTCGGGGAGCTGGCCGATGGCGTTCTTCTTCCTCTCCTTGGGGTGGACGTCCTGGTCGGTGCGGGTGACGTTCAGGTCGCCGCCCAGGATCAGCCGGCGCCCCTGGGCCTTCTGCTCGCCGGCCCAGGCTTCCAGGGCGGCGAGGAAGTCCATTTTGGCCCCGAAGTCCTTGCCGCCGTTGGGCACGTAGACGGAGATCAGGGTGAGGTCCCCGGTGTCGGCGGCGACGATCCGGGTCTCGTGGTCGAAGGCGGGATGGTGGAACCGCGGCTCCTCCGGGAAGGTGTCGCGGCGCAGGTGGAGGCTCACCCCCGAGTAGCCGCCGGCCCCGTGCCAGTAGCACCAGTAGCCGGCGAGGTTGCAGATCGGCTCGGCGATCTTGTCGGGAGAGGCCTTGAGCTCTTGCAGACAGACGACGTCCGGCCGGTCGCGCTCGATCCAGGCGAGGAACTGCTCCCCCCGGGCGCGGATGCCGTTGACGTTCCAGGTGGCGAAGGTGATCGACATGGCCCGGGATCATATCTTCCCGGACGGCGCTACGCGAAGGGGGTCCGGGTGAAGAGTCGCGTTGACGCTCATCCTGAACTGGGGTAGAGTGCCGGCAAGTCAAGCGCGCAGAGGGAGATAGCTCGATGCAGAGTGACGATGATCTCGACAGACTCGCTGAGCTGGGCGACGATGAAAAAGCCTTACTGGTAAAGAGAAAAGCGACTTGCCCGTTTATCGGCAGTGCCGTAGATCAGGGCCAACTCCCCGTACGAAACAGTGCGGAGGACCCCCTTGCCAGGATCGAGGATGTCAGAAGGCTGGGCAACACCGGCGGCGGTGATCTCGGAGACCTGCTCGTGCTCTTTGCGCGCGGCAACCATGCGTTCATGCGGGGTGACTCTGGAGAGCTGGACAAGTCAGTGCCCGAGGGCTTGTTTTCCCTCGAGCTCCCTGGCTCCCAGGGTTCTCACCCCGGCCACAGCGGCATTCTCCAGGGAGATCCGAAGATACTGGGTTCAGGTCGACTGAGCATGGCGGATTTTGAACGGCTGACGAGCCGGGCCAAGGAGGGTTGGGTCAAACGGTCCGACGTCGGCCGGTTCATCGCGGAGAATCTGATCAAAGACCCAGCTTCCAAGGTGTTTGGGGAAAAGACGGCTGTACTGTTGGCCAGCGACTTGTTCAAATTCGTGGAGACCACCGGTTCAGCCTTGCTGAGCAAGTTCTTCGGTGCCGCTGAAGGCAGGGAAACGACTCTTCGAGAGATCGAGGAGAAGCTCACCAAGCTTGCAGGCGAGGACAATCTCGTCGGATCCGCCGGGGAGTTTGGCCTGCTCTTCGCCTTCCTGGCCAAGAGAACCGGCGCCAGGGAAGTCGAGGGTGAGCCTGCGGTGGCCGTAGAGGACCTGAGGGACATGTTCGTGAACAAACGCCTTCCCGTCGGGTGGGAAGGCTGGAAGAAATCACGGATAGACTGGGTAACAAACACTACCGCTTTACTGATCAGTGCGGGAAAGGAATATCTGGCCCTCCGGCGAGCTCAATGATTCAGATTCATCGTCAGGAGGGTAGCTACTGGAATCAATGGCCTCGGCCGCACCCACCAGATTTCGCCCGGTCTGGCAGCGGTTCACCAGTTGTCGTCACGGTACTCCTCGGCCATCCGATCCCGCTGGTATCGCCGCCAGCCCTCCGCGTCGTCGGCAACATCCCAACCGTGCTGGTCGATGTACCGCCGGATCTGTGTCTGGACCTGCTCCGCCTCGAGCAGCCGGGCCAGCAAACCTGACCTGGTGGTGCCGCGACGCTGCGCTTCTTCGTCGGCGAAGGCCAGGAGGTGGTCGGGCAAGGAGACACTAATCTTCACAGAATGGATGGTATGACAGGCGGGCAACACCGCGGTATCTCCCTTCAGCTGGCTAGTGAGGTCTTCGACCTCAAACCGACGAGGAGTGTCCCTGGGAGCGCCGGCGTCCCGCCGGCAGAAGGGGCGGCATCTCCGGGAGCATCCCGAATCCCTCCGGCCGCTTCCGAAACTCCTCCGGGCGCTTCCCGACCGTCTCCGGGAGGTTCCGGATTCCCTCCGGCCGCTTCCGGACGGTCTCCGGGAGGTCCCGAAATCTCTCCGGACCCTTCCCGACCGCCTCCGGGGGCTTCCGGAAACCCTCCGGGAGGTTTCAAAAACTCTAACTTTCCATGCCTCCGGGAAGACTTTTCATCCCTCCGGCTCGACTTCCGAGGCGTGGAAAGTGACTTTCCGCGCCTCCGGAATCCGGGACCTGCCAAAAACTCTCCGGGAGCTTCCAGACGCTCTCCGGACGCTTACTTTCCACGCATGGGAAGTCGACCCGGAGGCGTCCGAAGTCGAGCCGGAGAGGTTGAAAGTCGACCTGGAGGGATCGGAAGTCGAGCCGTAGAGACCAGAAGTCGACCCGGAGACCTTTTTGAAGGCTCTCCAGGGATTCTGGACCCGCGCACGGACAGATCAGACCGTCTACTAGGCCGCTCGCGTCCCCCCCTCCACCCGCGCGATGGTGCCGCGGAAGCGGCGGACGATGCGGGCGATGAGGAGGAGGGCGAGGATGGCGAGGCCGAGGGTGAGGCCCCACCAGAGCCCGCGGGGACCGAACCCCAGCCGGAAGGCCCAGAAGATGCCCAGGGGGAGGCCGAAGCCCCAGTAGCCGATCAGGGCCACGATGGCGGCGAAGCGGGTGTCCGCGGCGCCGCGCAGCACCCCGGCGCCGACCGCCTGGATGCCGTCGAAGACCTGGAAGGCGGCGGCGATGGGGAGGAGCACCGCGCCCATCGCGACGACGCCCGGGTCGGGGCTGTAGAGGCCGGCCAGGAGGCGCGGGGCGAGGGCGAAGAGGAGGCCGAAGAGGGCCATGGTCCCCGCCCCCAGGACGAGGCAGACCGCGGCGGAGCGCCGGGCGCCGGGCATGTCGCCGCGGCCGATGGCGTTGCCCACCCGGGTGGCGGCGGCGGCGCCCACCCCCGCCGGGACCATGTAGGAGATGGCGGCGAGATTGAGCGCGATCTGGTGGCCGGCGAGCTCGTTGATCCCCAGCCGGCCCATGAGCAGGGCGACGGCCGCGAAGACCGAGATGTCGAGCGCGTAGTGAACCCCGATCGGCACCCCGAGCCGGAGGTGCCGCCCGTGCTCCTTGAGGAGGAAGGCCTGGCGGGTGAAGCCACGGAAGTAGGGAGCGAGATCCCGCCGGGCGGCCCCCACCAGGACGGCGAGCATGACGAAGCGCCCGATCGAGGTCGCGTAGGCCGAGCCGGCGACGCCCAGCGCCGGGGCGCCGAAGTGGCCGAAGATGAGGACGTAGTCGCCAGCGAAGTTGACCAGGTTGCCGACCACCATGGCGATCACGGCCGGGCGCACGATGCCCATCGCCTGGAGGGTTTGCCTTAGGACCACGAAGAGGAGGAAGGGGACGACCCCGGGGAGGATGGCGCGGATGAAGTCCGAGCTGCCGAGGACCAGCGCCGGCGGCTGCCCCAGGCGGGCGAGGAGGGGGCGGGCGTTCCAGAGGACGACGGAGAGGGGGAGCGCGAGGACGACCGCGAGCACCAGAGCGCGTTCCAGGTGGGCGCCGATCGCCGCCCGGTCCTCGGCCCCGTGCGCCTGGGAGATCAGGGGATCGACGGCCATCAGGATTCCCACCGCGAGGATCATCAGGCTGAAGCTCAAGGAGTTGCCGAGAGCGCCGGCGGCCAGGGCGCCGGCCGACACCCGGCCGAGCATCATGGTGTCGACCACCCCCATGAGCATGAGGCCGAGCTGCACCCCGACCACCGGCAGGGCCAGCCGGACGACCGCACGGAGCTCACGCCAGAGGCGGGCCTGTCGGGTCACTCAGACTCCTGGGAAGGGGAAGGATGGGACGAGCTTTGGTAGCGCATACGGGATTCGAACCCGTGTTACCGGCGTGAGAGGCCGGCGTCCTGGACCCCTAGACGAATGCGCCACGCGTCCTCAGACCGGCGAAGGGTAGCACAGCCTTTTGCCCCGGTTCAACCCATCAGGCGTAAGTCGCGTAAGTCGTCCCCTCACCCCCCTACCCCCTCTCCCAACCGCCCCATAGGCGCTAACTTTGGCTCCGAGGGGGCCGGGCGGTGGGTCCCTCCCCCCTGGGGGGGCGGCGGTTGGATCAGGGGGGAGGCCAGGAGGGGGGCGTTCCGTCTATCCGAGAACTTCTGTGGGAGCGGTCGACTCGCTCCGCCGCTCCGCCTCAGCCAGATCTAGTTCCATGATCATTGAATACTAACAAGTCGAGCGAAAAGGCAGGGTCCCGTCAAAGTCGGCGGTAGGGTCGATCATCGGCGACCGAGTATCGCAATCTCACGCCGAAGGGTCTGCCCCGAAGGGGCGTAGGTCGGTAGCCTGGGGCGAAAGCCCCAGGTGGTGTAACCACAAGAAAACAAAAGCCCCGAAGGGGCGACGGTACACTCGGGCTTACCGCCGCCCCTTCGGGGCTTTTGAATTCTTGGGGATCTCTGTCCCTGGGGTTGGCACCCCAGGCTACCGACCTGCGCCCCTTCGGGGCGGAAGAAATCCCTAGCATCCTCGACTTTGACGAGATCCTCAAAGGGTGGTGCTTCTCGCTTGACTCCCGCCCCTCTTCCTTCATAAGATCAACCGCGCAACCCACCGTTCCTCTCCCCCAAGGAGGTGCCCGCCCCAGAAGCCTGACCGCAGGCCCCCGACAACCAGAGCGGCCGTCCCGGCGTGTGACCGGAGAGGCCCAAAACAAAAGCGGCCCGGGCGAGTTTGCCGCTCACCCGAGCCAGACCCTGCACGGAGACGAATTCCATGCAAGATCCACAGGATCGTAGCACCCCCCGTCCGTCCAACGCCTTCGCCCCCGAGTTCCTCTCCCGGCTCAACCAGCGCGACGAGCCCCTGACCGCAGCCCAGGCCGACGCCGCCGGCCCCTGGATCGTCCAGATCCTCCAGACATCCGTCCAGATCCTCCCCAGCCCCGGCTGGGCGGTCCTCCGGCGGGGCGAGAGCCTGGCCGCCGGCGACCGGCCCACCGCGGTCTTCCGTGACCGCGAGCGGGCGCTCCTTGCCGCCGCGGTGCTCCCCGGCACCGGCCTCGACCGCCTCTTCCGGCTCCAGCACGAGCGGAGCCCCGAGGGGTACGCCATCATTTCGGGCGGCGAGGTCGTGGGCCACCTCGACCGGTTCAACCCCGAGTTGCTCGCCGCCATGCACACGGCGGAGGTCTTCGCGCGGGTCCCCGAGAGCCTCGCCCGCCTCCTGGAGGCGAGCGGCGCCGTGGCCCTGGCGAGCGCCGGCAGGCTCCTCGCGGAGGTGGCCGTCGACTGAGGTCGAGCGGGAGGGGGGCGGGGCCTTCTAAACGGAGGCCACCCCCCTCCTGTCCTCCCCCCGTCCCCAACCGCCGCCCTCCCCGGGGGGAGGGACGCGATAGCCGACCTTGTCGTGGACCGCCGGGCCGCCGGGGGTTGGCGGCGGTGAGACACCAACCCCCCGCAGCTGGGCGTTCACGGGGCCGTTTGAGACACTACCGTCGTCTTTCGAGAGAACCGCGGGCGCCGGGGAGACACCGGCGAGCGTCTTTGAGACACGGCGGGGCCGCCTTGAGACACTCACGGGGCGCATTGAGACACTCGCGTCGAGCATTGAGACACCGCCGGCGAGGATTGAGACACTGGCGGCGGGGATTGAGACGCTCGCGGAGCGGATTGAGACACTGCCGTCCGGCGTTGAGACACTGCCGACCAGCATTGAGACACTCGCTGCCGGCGTTGAGACACTGCCGACCGGCATTGAGACACTGGCGGCGAGCGTTGAGACACTCGCGGCCGGCAGTCCGTGTCTCAATCCCCGCCGCGAGTGTCTCAACGCGAGGCGTCAGTGTCTCAATTCGGCTCCGCGGTGTCTCAAAACCAGGTTTTCGGGCCGCCGGAGGCGTTCCTTGTGTCTCAAAGCGGGCCGCGGAGGCCCTGCATCCGTGCTCCAGTGTCTCTTCGCGGGGTTCGAAACACGACAAGCAGGACTTTCGTCTCTCCATCGGTGTCGCCGGCCGCCGGCGAGCCGGGAGAGGGGCCGGGGGCATAGGCGCTAACTTACCGTACGCCTCCTATAGGTCTCGCCTGTGGAGGGCAGGGCAGGCACAGGGGCTCTGCCCCTACGCTGCCCTGCCTCGGATCGTTCGCCCCGAGAAATATGGCTGGAGAGATGAAGGTAGCAGCAGGGCAGGTAGGGGCCGAGCCCCTGTGCCTGCCCTGCGCGGACACTTAAGTTAGCGCCTATGGGGGGCCGGGGGTGAGGGCCAAGGCGCCCCGGCCGGCGTCTCCGGCAATGCGGGGTACCGGCACCCTGTTCTGTAGTAGGGTGCGGCAGCCGGCCCCGCCGCCCGAGGGTCTCGCCTTGACCTTGAAGCTCGTCGCCACGATCGGAAACCAGACGGTCACCCTCCCCCCGGGACGGCAGCTCCTGGTTGGCCGGTCGATCGCCTGCGACCTGCCGGTGCGCGACCCCAGCGTCTCGCGCCAGCACGCCGAGCTGGAGCTTGGGCCCGAGGGGCTCCAGGTGAGCGACCTGGGCTCGACCAACGGCACCTTCGTCAACGGCGAGCGGGTGACCCGGGCGACGGCCCGCCCGGGGGAGCAGGTGGCCTTCGGCCGCTCGGTCTTCGAGCTCCGGGAAGAGGGGGACGAGACCGTCCAGGCCCCCCTGGAGCCGGAGAACGTCGGCCTGGACGCCACCATCCTGCGCCGGGTGCCGGTCGCCGGACCGGCCGACATCGCGGCCCGGGTGTCGGCGCCCTCGGGGCGCTCGCTGCTCCGGATCGGCGGCCAGTCGCTGGAGGAGCGCCAGGCCCGCCGCCTCGCCCTCTTCCTGGACATCGCCAAGGAGCTCTCCGGGCAGTTCGACCTCGACCGCCTGCTCGACAAGGTGGTCGACCTGACCTTCCAGGTGATGAGCGTCGACCGGGTCGCCATCCTCCTGCTCGACGCCGCGGGCGAGCTCAAGCCCCGGGTCTCGCTCTGCCGCTCGGGCGGGCGCGGCACGATCTGGCAGGTCCCCGAGCCCCTCGCCCGCGAGTCGATCGCCGAGCGCACCGCCCTGCTGATCGAGAACGCCCCCACCGACACCCGTTTCGGCAGCTCGGCGACGGCCGAGCGGGAGAGCGTGCAGAGCGCCATGTGCGCCCCGCTCCTCGGCGGCCAGGGGACCGCCCTGGGGCTCATCTACCTCGACAACCTGACCGCGCCGCGCTCGTTCTCCGACGAGGACCTGGACTTCCTCTCCTCCTTCTCGGGCATGATCGCGGTGGCGATCGAGAACAGCCGGCTGGTCGAGCGGGTGCGGCGCGAGGCGGTGGTGCTGTCGAACTTCCAGCGCTACTTCGCCCCCGAGCTGGCGGCGGAGATCGCCGCCCAGGAGGGCGAGATCCGGCTGGGTGGGACGAAGCGCCAGGCGGTCGTCCTCTTCGCCGACATCCGCGGCTTCACCACCCTCTCCGAGGCGCTGTCGCCGGACGAGATCGCCTCGCTCCTCAACGAGTATTTCACCGAGATGGTCGAGATCGTCTTCGAGTACGGCGGCACCCTGGACAAGTTCATGGGCGACGCCATGATGGCGATCTGGGGCGCTCCCCTCCACCGCCCCGACGACCCGGACCGGGCGGCGCGGGCGGCGGTCGCCATGCAGCGGGAGCTGCGGCTGCGCAACGAGGAGTGGGGCCGCCAGGGGCGGCGCCCGCTGACGGTGGGGATCGGCCTCCAGGCCGGCGAGGTCTTCGCCGGCAACATCGGCAGCGACCGCCGGCTGGAGTACACGGTGATCGGCGACGCGGTCAACACCGCTGCCCACCTCTGCTCCGAGGCCGGCCCGGGGGAGATCCTGCTCGGCGAGACCCTCTACCAGACCCTGGTCGCTCCCCCCGCGGTCACCGCGCTGCCGCCGCTCCAGCTCAAGGGGAAGGCCCAGGCGGTGGCGGTCTACCGGGTGGAGTGGTGAGCGGGCAGAAGAAGGTCGTCTTAGGCTATACTCGTCGTCAGTAAAATGCGCCTCGTAACCCGCGGTGACCTGGACGGCCTGACCTGTGCCGTGCTGCTCTCCTTGAACGAGCAGATCGACAGGATTGTGCTCGTCCATCCCCAGGACATCAGCGACGGCCGGGCCGACATCCAGCCGGGGGACGTGATCGCCAACCTGCCGTACCACCCGGGATGTGCCCTGTGGTTCGACCACCACCTGCACACGGCGACCCAGAACATCCCCCCCGAGGCCTTCCGTGGCACTTTCGCCCAGGCGCCGTCGGCGGCCCGGCTGGTCTACGAGTACTACGGCGGCGAGGCGAAGCTGCCGCAGCTCGCCGAGCTGGTGCGCGAGACCGACCGCCTCGACTCCGCGGACCTGACGCCCGACGACGTGCTCACCCCCAAGGGGTACGTCAAGCTCGGCTTCACCATCGACGGCCGGAGCGGCCTGGGGACCTTCGAGCGCTACTTCCAGCACTTAGTCGACCGCCTGAAGGACGGGACGCCGATCGAAGAGCTCCTCGCAGACCCCGTCGTCCACAAGCGCACGGCTCTGCTCGACAGCGAGAACGAGTGCTTCTGCCGGGATCTGCGCGGCCACAGCCGGGTGGCGGGCAACGTCGTGGTCACCGACTTCCGCGACCTCGACCACACGCCGATCGGCAACCGTTTCGTGGTCTACGCCCTCTTCCCGGAGGTCAACGTGTCGGCCCGCATCCACTGGGGACCCAACCGGCAGTTCCCGGTCCTCCTCCTCGGCCACAGCATCTTCCGGCGGACCTGCAAGACGAACGTCGGCGAGCTGGCGGCGCGCTACGGCGGCGGGGGACACCGCGGCGCGGGGAGCATCCCGTTGATGGAAGACCCGGATCAGCAGATCCGCATGGTCGTCGCCGAGCTCAAGGCGAACGGCTGACGCCAGAGAACACTCCCGCTCGAGAGAGCGAAGGCCCTCAAGGTGCATCTGAAAAAGCGTCCTCGGATCTGGGCGCGTCCCGACCCGGAATCGGCCCGGGTGGGGCGCGAGGGAGAGCTGCTGGCGGCGAAAATCCGCATCTGGTCCGCCGGCATCGGCTCTCTGATCCCCCTGCTGGCCCTCGTCGCCAAGCCCACCGACCCCGAGCCCTGGGTCGCCCTCGGGGGCGTCCTGCTGACCGCCCTCCTGGGCGTCGCCGTGCGGCGCTTCGCCCGCCGGTCGCCGGCGCCGCGCTGGCTGGGCTTTTTCACCTGCATCCTGGACGTCACCATCGTCAGCGCTGTGAACCTCACCCTGGTCGCCACCGGCAGTCCCCTGCCGGTGGTCAACGGCCGGGTGCTCTTCTGCATCTACTTCCTGGCCCTGGCCTTCAGCTGCCTGCGCCAGGACATGCGGATGTGCGTCGTCGCCGGGCTGACGGCGATGCTCCAGTACGGCGCCATCGTCCTCGGGACGGTGTGGCACAGCCAGGCCATCGGCCAGGCGCTGGCGAGCGAAAACTACGGCCGCTTCCGCTGGGACAACCAGCTCGCGCGCCTGCTCCTCCTCGCCATCGCGGCCGCCGTCAACGTCGCCATCGTTCGCCAGAGCCGTGGCCTGCGCCAGGAACGGGACCGGGCGGAGGAGTCGAACCAGGCCAAGAGCGAGTTCCTGGCCAACATGAGCCACGAGATCCGCACCCCTTTGAATGCGGTGCTGGGGATGATGAGCCTGCTCCTCGAAACCCCGCTGTCGACGACCCAGCGGGAGTACGTCGCCACCGCCCGGAGCAGCGGCGCGGCCCTCCTCGGGGTCATCAACGACATCCTCGACGTCTCGAAGATCGAGGCCGGCGGGCTTTCGATCGAGCTCGCCCCCTTCGTCCTCGCCGAGTGCCTGGACGAGGCGGTGGGCATCCTCGCCGCGAAGGCGAGGAACCAGGGGGTGAGCCTGCGCTCCCACGTGGCGGAGGGGGTCCCCGTGGCCATTACGAGCGACGCCGCCCGCCTGCGGCAGATCCTCGTCAACCTGCTGGACAACGCCATCAAGTTCTCACCGCGGGGGGAGGTCTGCCTGGAGGTCACGGCCGGCGCGGTGAAAGACGGCCTGGTCGAGATCTCCTTCGCCGTGCGCGACACCGGGATCGGCATCCCGGCCGACCGGATGAACCGCCTGTTCAAGCCGTTCGGCCAGGCCGACTCCTCCATGTCGCGCCTCTTCGGCGGCACCGGCCTGGGGCTGGTGATCAGCCGGCGCCTCGCCGAGCGCCTGGGCGGCCGGATGTGGGTGGAGAGCGAGCCCGGCCGCGGCTCGACCTTCTTCTTCACCCTGCGCTGCCGGCCGGCCGAGAAAGCGCCCGCGCGCTTGACCGCCGAAGCCGCCGAACGCGCCAACACGCCGCTCGCCCAGCGGCTCCCCCTGCGCATCCTCCTGGCGGAGGACAACTCGGTCAACCAGCGGGTGGGACTGCTCATGCTCGAGCGGCTGGGCTACCTGGCGGACGTGGCGGGGAATGGGATGGAGGTCCTGGAGGCGCTACGGCGCCAGCCCTACGACCTGATCCTGATGGACGTCCAGATGCCGGGCATGGACGGCCTGGAGGCGACCCGCCGGATTCGCGCCGACCTTCTCGCGGAGCGGCAGCCGCGGATCGTCGCCATGACCGCCAACGTCCTGGGCGAGCAGCGCCGGGCCTGCCTCGCCGCCGGGATGGACGACTTCGTGCAGAAACCGGTCGGGCTCCCCGACCTGCGGGCGGCGCTGGTGCGCGGTGGCAGCGGCGAGCTCCCCTCGCCGCTCCGGGCGGAATCCGCCGCGGGAGCGGGGGTCCTCGCCGCCAGCCTGCCGCCGTTCGATCCGACCTACCTCGCCAACCTGCGCCGGCTGGGCGAGCTGACCGGCCAGCCGCTGGTGCGGGAGATCGTCGCGACCTTCCTCGCCGAGACGCCGCATCGGCTGGAACGCATCCGCGAAGCCCTGCTGGAAGGGAACGCCAGGGAGCTCAACTTCCTGGCCCACAGCCTCAAGGGGAGCAGCAACCAGATCGGCGCGGTGCGGATCGCGACCCTCTGCGCCCAGCTGGAGCAGAAGAGCACGGCCGTCGGCTCCGCCGAGATCGCCGGCCTCCTGGCCGAGCTCGAACAGGAGATGGTGCAGATCCGGCCGCTCCTCGAAGCGGCGGCCGCCACGTCCCCCGCCGGCATCGCCGGCCCGTCCTGACGGGAGACGCCGTTCAGCGCACCGCGGTGCTGGCGCCGAAGGTCACGGTGACCGTGATCCGCTTGCCGCCACGGTCGACGACCGCCTGGGTGGTCTGGCCCGGCTTCGACTGGCGCAGGACGTACATGAAATCGTAGATGTCGCGGATCGGCGTGCCGGCGAGCTCGACCAGCAGATCGCCACGCTGGAGCCCCGCCTTGGCCGCGGCGCCCTCCGGCCGGACGCTCCCGATGAGCACCCCCGGTCGGCCGTCGCCGGCATAGTCGGGGATGGTGCCGAGCGAGGCGCCGTAGGAGCGCGCATCGCCCTGCGGCGCCGGGGCGGGAGCGCTCTTGTAGGTGACGTGGGCCGGGCGGTCGGCCACCTCGCGGGCGAGGTCGGCGACCAGCCGGGCGACCCGCGCGCCGCCGATGGCGTTGATCTTGTCGGCGGTGTCCGCGGGCTTGTGGTAGTCCTCGTGGGCGCCGGTGAAGAAGTGGAGGACCGGCACCCCGGCGGCGTAGAACGGGCTGTGGTCCGAGGGGCCGTAGCCGTCGCCCGAGAGGGTGCAGGCGAGGCGCTCTTGGGCGCAGGCCGGCGGCACCAGCTGCTTCCACTCCTCGGCACTCTCGGTTCCCAGCACGGCCAGCTGGTTGCCGCGCAGGCGGCCCACCATGTCGAGGTTGAGCATGGCGACGAGGTCGGCGATCTTCCAGCCGGCCGGCGGCTGGCGGATCAGGGCGGTCGAGCCGAGCACCCCGGACTCCTCGCCGGAGAAGGCGACGAAATAGACGTCCCGCTGCAGGCGGTCGCGCTCGGCCGCCAGGAGACGCGCGATCTCCAGCACCCCGGCGGTGCCGGAGGCGTTGTCGTCGGCGCCGTGGTGGACGGCGTGGGAATCGGGGGTGAGCGAACCGGAACCGGCGCCGCCCCGGCCGAGGTGGTCGTAGTGGGCGCCGACCAGCACCGCGCCGGGCAGCCGCACCGTTCCGGCCGCCGCCAGCCGGCCGACCACGTTGGCGGCGGTCGCCATCTGGCGGGTCAGGCGGACGTGGAGGCTCGCGCGGTGCTCTCCGCCGCCGCCACCGCCGCCGACGCCGAAGAGCGCGCCTCCCGCGGCACGGGTGACGAACACCACCGGGATGCCGGCGTCGCCCCCCTGGCCAACCGCCGCGTCGAGCGCCGGCTTGGGGAGCGGCGCGTCCTCCGGCAGGGTATCGCCGGCCTTGCCGGCCTGAGGATCCGCCGCCGCCGGCAGATCGACCACGACGAGACCGGAAGCGCCGTGCTCGCGGGCCGTGAACGCCTTGGAGCGGAGATCCCCGTAGCGCCGCTCGGCCTCGCCGGTGAAGCCGCCCCCCTTGGGGGTGAAGCGGCGGACCACGACGATCTTGCCGTGCACGTCGAGCCCCTTGTAGTCGTCCACCCCGAGGGTGGGCGCCACGATCCCCCAGCCGGCGGCGACGACCGGTCCTGCCGCCTCGCCGGAGGCCGAGAACCCGGCCGGCTGGAAGGCGGAGCGGTCGAGCGGCGTGCCGTCGATCGTGACCGCGGTCGCCGGTTCGACGGCGACCGCCACCGGAACCGCGAAGTGATGGAAGTAGGTCCCGTCGTCCCCCGCCGGTTCGAGCCCCAGGGCGTGGAAGCGGTCGGCGAGCCAGCGCTCTGCGGCCGCCAGGCCCGCGGTGCCGATCCCCCGCCCCTCCCGCGCGTCGTCGGCCAGCCAGCGCACGTCGGCCGCGAAGCGGTCGGCCCCCGCGGTCTCGGGAAGGGTCGACGCGGCGGCGGTCCCCGCCTGCCAACGGGCGACGAAGACGTTGGTCTCGTGCGGGGCGCCGTTGTTTCGATTCGACGCGAAGGCGAGGCGGGTGCCGTCGGGCGAGAACATGGGAAAGCCGTCGAAGCCGGGCGAATCCGTGATCCGTTCGAGGCCGGTGCCGTCGGTGTTCACCGCCCAGAGCTCGAACTCGCGTTCTGCCGGGTCGCCGTAGTTCGAAGAGAAGATCACCCGCTTGCCGTCGGGGAAGAAGGAGGGGGCGAAGGAGGCGGCGTTCAGATAGGTCAGCTGGCGCGCCTCGCTGCCGTCGGCGTTGGCGAGCCAGATCTCGAGCTTGCCCGGCCGTACCAGGCCCCGCGCCAGGAGCTTCTTGTAATCGTCGAGCTCCGTACCCTCTGGCCGCGAGGCGCGCCAGACGATCTGCTGGCAGTCGGGGGAGAAGTAGGCGCCGCCGTCGTAACCCGGAGCGTGGGTCAACCGCTTGACGTTCTTGCCGTCGGCGTCCATGCGGTAGAGCTCCAGGTCGCCGTCCCGGTCGGAGGTGAAGATCAGCGAGCCGTCTTTGGGGCAGACGGTGGTCTCGGCGTCATAGGCCGAGTTGTCGGTCAACCGCTGCAGATCGCTGCCGTCCGGCTTCGCGGTCCAGATCTCATAGCTCGGGTAGACCGCCCAGACGTAGCCCTGCGAGCGGTCGGGTGGCGGTGGGCAGGCGTCGCCCGCCGCGTGGGTCGAGGAGAAGAGGACGCGGCTGCCGTCCGGGGTGAAGTAGGAGCAGGTGGTCCGCCCCTTGCCGGTCGAGATCAGCGCCGGGGTCCCCGAGCCGTCCGCCGGCAGGCGGAAGATCTGGTCGCAGGCGTAGGGTGGGCGGGTCGACTGGAAGATCAGCTGCCGGCCGTCCGGCGACCAGTAGGCCTCGGCGTTCTGCCCGCCGTGGGTGAGCTGGATCACGTCCGCCAGGTGCGCCTCCCGCGGCACCGCGGTCGCGGCGGTCGCAGGCAGGAGCGGCAGGGCCGAGAGAACGGCGGCGAACGGCAGGGCGATGCGGGAGAGCAGTCTCATCCTTGGGTCCTCGAAGAGGGGAGCTAACGATAGCACCGGCCCCGTGGATTCGACCGCAGAAGTCTTTTCGCTCATGCTACACACTCCTGCAATACGCAAGATGCGACTGGACAGAGTACGCAGAGCCTGCTATAAGGGAGCGCTCAGAATCTAGATCGCCAAGCTGGGGATTACCTGCATGAAGGGGCGATTCGGAGCGCAGCATGGGGCCGCATCGGTTCCACTGTCTCCGTTTTCACGTCGATCGCCATGTGGCGGTGCACCCGGCTCGGCCTTCGCCGAAAAGACGACGTCACCTTCGATCAGAGGGAACCCTCATGAAATACGCTCCCCTCGTCCTGCTCCCGTTCTTATTGTTCGTCCCGACCGGCCACGTCGCGGCCCAGGATTCCGGTGACCTCCAGGCGGCCCCGGGGCCCCTTCCCTTTGGGCACCCGACCGAAACCGCGCTGACGCGGGCCGGGAGCACGACAAGGGACCTGCGCACCCTGCCCTACATCCCGCCCACGAAGGAGGAGCGGCCCGAGCTCGAAGATCCGGAGCTCAACCCGGTGATGCTCCCGGGTGGGCCACCGCAGGTGGCCGTTCCCTCGCTGCCGGTGCCGGTGCCGAGCGCTCCCGCGCCGGCGCCGATCATGAACTTCGACGGCCTCGATTTCGCCAACTGGGGCGCCGGACATCCGCCGGACACCGTCGGCGACGTCGGTCCGGTGTACTACATCCAATCCATCAACTCCTCGGTCGGGATCTATCTCAAATCGACCGGCGTCCGGGTGGCCGCCTTCACCTTCAACACCTTCATGAGCCAGGGCGCCTTCGGCAACCTGTGCGACACGAATAACTTCGGCGACCCCGTCATCCTCTACGACTCGTTCGAGGATCGCTGGTTCATCACCGACTTCGCGTTCACGACCGCCGGCGGCGCCGTCGTCAATCCGCCCGGCGAGTTTCAGTGCTTCGCGGTCTCGAAGACGGGAGACCCGGTCACCGGCGGGTGGAACTACTATTCGCTGAATATCACCGACGCCCTGGGCGACTATCCGAAGTTCGGCATCTGGCCGGACGGCATCTACATGACGGCCAACATGTTCGGCTTTCCGGCCGGCGGCGCCTTCATGAGCCCCCGCGTGTGGGCGCTCAACAAGGCCCAGATGTACGCCGGGGCCCCGACGGTCCAGGTGGTCTCGTTCAATGGCCCATCGGCGGATTTCACCATCCTGCCGAGCAACGCGCGGCTGCAGACCGGCACGCCGCCCCCCGGCACCCCCAACTACTTCATCTCCACCTGGGAGTTCCTCAACGCGCTCACCGTCTACAAGTTCCACGTCGACTGGACCCACATCTCGCTCTCGACCTTCACCGGCCCCGATACCCCCTTCGCCGCGTCCAGCTGGCCGAACGCCGCCGTGCCCAATGCGCTCTCCCAGGGAGGCAACGCCCTGGACGTCCTCCAGATCCGGGCGATGATGCAGAACCAGTACACCAACCTCGGCGGGGTCGAGTCGCTGTGGACCGCCCACACGGTCCGCCGAGCGGATACGTCCGGCCTGGCCGCCCCACGCTGGTACCAGGTGGACGTCACCGGCGGCACGGTGGCCGCCAACATCCCGCAGGCCTCGACCTGGGATCCGGACGGCGCGAACGTCATCTCCCGTTTCATGCCCAGCCTGGCGCTCGATCGGGCGGGGGACATGGCCCTCGGCTACAGCACCTCCAACAGCACGACGAAGCCGGCGATCAAGTACGCCGGCCGGCTGGCGGGCGATCCGGTCAATACGCTGGGCCAGACCGAGCAGCTGCTCTTCCAGGGCACCGGCACCCAGACCGGCAATTGCGGCGCCGGAGTCTGCATCCGCTGGGGCGACTACAGCGCCATGTCGCTCGACCCGGACGGATGCACCTTCTGGTACACCAACGAGTATTACGCGGTCGACGGCCTCAATCACCAGACGAGGATCGGCTCCTTCGCCTTCCCGTCCTGCACCCCGGTGGGCGCCGGCGGAACGCTCTCTGGCACGGTGACCGCCACGGTGGGTGGCGCCCCGATCGTCGGCGCGACCCTGACCCTCGGAGCCCGGACGACGACGACGAACGGCAGCGGCTTCTACTCGTTCACGAGCCTCCCGGCCGGCACCTATCCGAGCCTCACCGCCAGCGCTCCGGGCTACAACTCGAGCACGGTGACCAGCATCGTCGTGACGGACGGCAACACCACGACGCAGAACTTCTCGCTGGCCACGGCGCCGACCAGCGCCTGTCCGACCGATACGACCCAGGCGGATTTCCAGACCGGGGTGACGACGAACCTCGATCTCACTACCAGCGCCGGGGATGCCATTCTGTTGAATGCGCCGACGGTTGACCAGTCGAACACGGCCGGGACGACGACCGGGACGAGCTTCGGCACCGCCAGTTGGGGCGGACAGACCTTCATTCCAGCCGTTACTGGTCAGCTCGTAAAGGTGGACGTCCAGCTCTTTTGCAACGGATGCACGGGCACCACACCGAACCTGACGCTTTCGATTCGTAACACGAGCGGTGGTCTCCCCACCGGCGCCGACCTCGCCACTGCAACCATCCCCGGCTTTTCAAATGGGGCAGGCGTTTACTACACAGGCAGCTTTGGCTCGCCGGCAACCCTGACGTCCGGCACGCAATACGCTCTGATTCTGCGTCCCGTGGCGACCCCCTCGGTCGGGGGCTATTTCTGGATTCGTTCCAGCCCCAGCACCTATGCCAACGGGCAGCGAGTCATCTCGACCGATAACGGTGCGACGTGGACCGCCGATTCGACCAGAGACTTCAACTTCAAGGCCTACATGCAGACCGGCTTCGCGGCCGCCGGCAATCTCGTCTCCTCCACCAAGGACAGCAATCCGCCCGTCGGCTCCACGTCGTTCTGGACGACGATCTCCTGGACCGCCACCGTCCCGGCGAACACCACGCTGCAATTCCAGGTCGCCGGGAGCAACTCGGCAACCGGTCCCTTCAACTTCGTCGGCCCCGACACCACCGCGGCCACCTTCTTCACGACCAGCGGCGCCTCCTTGAGCCAGTTCAACGGCAAGCGTTACCTCAAGTACAAGGCGTACCTCTCGACGACCGACAGTACGGTCACGCCGACCGTCAATGACGTCACCGTCTGCTTCAACGTGGTCGCCCCGGATCTGGCGATCACCAAGACGGACGGGGTGACGACGGCGACCCCCGGCGGTTCCGTGGTGTACACCATTACGGCGTCGAATACGACGGCGGCCCCGGCGACCGGTGCCACGGTCGCGGATACCTTCCCGGCGAGTCTCACCTGCACGTGGACCTGCAGCGGAACGGGCGGCGGCACCTGCACGGCCTCCGGCTCGGGCAACATCAACGACTCGGTGAACCTCCCTGGAAGCGCGAGCGTCACCTATACCGCGACGTGCACCATCTCGGCTGCGGCGACCGGCACGCTCGCCAACACCGCGACGGTGACGCTGGCGACGGATCCGAACACCGGCAACAACAGCGCGACCGACACCGACACCCTGACCCCGCAGTCGGATCTCGCGATCACCAAGACCGACGGCGTGACGTCGGCGACCCCGGGCGGTTCGGTGACCTACACCCTCACGGCCTCCAACGCCGGTCCGAGCAACGCGCCCGGATCGACGGTGGCCGATACTTTCCCGGCCTCGCTCACCTGCACCTGGACCTGCGTCGGCGCCGGCGGCGGTACCTGCACGGCTTCCGGCTCGGGCAACCTCAACGACTCGGCCAACCTGCCGAGCGGCGGCAGTGTGACCTACACCGCGAGTTGCACCATCTCGTCCGCGGCCACCGGCACGCTCTCCAACACGGCGACGGTAACGGCGCCGGGTGGAGTGACCGATCCCACCCCCGGCAACAACTCCGCCACCGACAGCGACACTCTCGCGCCGCAGGCGGATCTGGCGATCACCAAGACGGACGGCGTCACCACGGCGACTCCGGGCGGCTCGGTGACCTATACCCTCACGGCCTCCAACGCCGGCCCGAGCGACGCGCCCGGCTCGACGGTGGCGGACACCTTCCCGGCCTCGCTCACCTGCACCTGGACCTGCACCGGCGCCGGTGGCGGCACCTGCACCGCGTCCGGCTCGGGCAATATCAACGACTCCGCCGACCTGCCGAACGGCGGGAGTGTCACCTACACGGCGAGCTGCACCATCGCGGCCTCGGCCACCGGCACCTTGAGCAATACGGCAACGGTGACGGCGCCGGGCAGCGTGACCGATCCGACCCCCGGCAACAACTCCGCGACCGACTCCGACACGCTGGCGCCGAGCGCGGACCTGGCGATCACCAAGACGGACGGCGTCGTAACGGCGACCCCGGGCGGCTCGGTGACCTACACCATCGTGGCGAGCAACGCGGGTCCGAGCGATGCGCCCGGCTCGACGGTGGCCGATACCTTCCCGGCCTCGCTCACCTGCACCTGGACCTGTGCCGGCTCCGGCGGCGGCACCTGCACGGCCTCCGGCTCGGGCGACCTCAACGACACGGTCAACCTGCCTTCCGGCGGCAGCGTCACCTATACCGCGAGTTGCACGATCTCGGGCGCGGCCACCGGCACCCTGGACAACACGGCGACCGTGGCAGCACCGGCTGGCGTGACCGACCCGACCCCGGGCAACAACTCGGCGACCGACAGTGACACGCTGCTCGCCGGTCTCTTCTACTCCGTCACGCCGTGCCGCCTCTTGGATACCCGCAATGCCAACGGCCCCTACGGCGGCCCGCCGATCAACGCACTGTCGACGCGCACCTTCGTCGCCGCCGGTCAGTGCGGCGTACCGGCGGACGCCACCGCCCTGTCCTACAACCTCACGGTCCTGCAGGGCACGGCCGCTGGCGACCTGCGCGTCTACTCCACCGGGATCGCCGCGCCTCTCGTCTCGGTCATCAACTACGTGATCAACCAGGTGCGGGCCAACAACGGGATCACCGGCCTCGGTGCCGCCGGCGACTTCGTGGTGCGGTCCGACCAGCCCGTCGGCACGGTGCACATCATCCTGGACGTGAACGGCTACTTCCGGTAGGCGGGCGGCGGCAGCGAGAGTAGGTCGAAGGTGGGGGCGACGGTGGCTCGAGAGCCGTCGCCCCTTCTTCGCTAGAATGAGCGGATGAGAACCAACCGCCGCCCCCTGCCCCCTTTCGCCGTGCTCGCGTTGGCCGCCCTCCTCGGCACCGTCCTGCCGGCCACGGCCGCCCCACCGATCCCGCCGACCCCGCCAGGTACTACTCCCTCCCATCCCGGCGCGCAGGTGGAGCGCATCGGGGCGCGCTCCTTCCTCCAGGTCGAGACCCCGAGCTTCGGCAAGCTATCGCTCTCGCAGAAGATCGTCGCCTACCACCTGACCCAGGCGGCGATCCAGCTCGATCCCATCTTCTACGACCAGATGTCGTCCTACGGGCTGACCGCCAAACGGCTCCTGGGAGCCCTGGTCGAGCGACCCGAGCGGCTGCCGGAGACGTCGCGGGCGGCGATCGTCGAGTATGCCAAGCTCTTCTTCGCCAGCAGCGGCAATCACAACGACACCACCAACCAGAAGTTCCTCCCCGCCGTCTCCTTCGAGGAATTCGCCCGGGCCGCGGAGGCGGCGCGCGCCCAGGGAGCCCGGCTCCCCGGCATGAGCGAGCTGGCAAAGCTCCTCGCCGAGCTGATGCGGCCGCTCTTCGATCCCGACTTCGAGGTCTCGATCACGGTCAAGAACCCACCCCAGGGCCAGGACATCCTGACCGCCTCTTCCAACAACTACTACCATGGGGTCACCCTGGCGGAGCTTCAGGGCTTCGTCGAGAAGAATCCGCTCAACTCGCGGCTGGTCAAGGAAGGTGGGCGGCTGGTCGAGCAGGTCTACCACGCCGGCACGCCGGACGGCAAAGTCCCGCCCGGGCTCTATGCCAAGGAGCTCCAGGCGGTCAACCGCGAGCTCCTTTCGGCGGCCGAGGCGGCCGACCCGGCGCAGGCCAAGGTCCTCCGCGCCCTCGTCCGTTTCTACCAGACCGGCGATCCCGGTGACTGGACCGCCTTCAACGCCCTGTGGGTGGGCAACGACGCGGCGGTCGACTTCGCCTCCGGCTTCATCGAGGTCTACCGCGACCCCCGCGGCGCCAAGGGCTCGTCCCAGATGTTCGTCTCGGTCACCGACCAGACCCTGGAACCGCTGATGGTGAAGCTGGCGAAGAACGCCGTCTACTTCGAGAAGCGGGCGCCGTGGGCCGAAAAGTACAAGAAGCTCGACGTCCAGCCGCCGGTCGGCAAGGCGATCGAAACCTTTATCGAGACCGGCGACTTCCGGGTCACCGTCACCGGCGACAACCTGCCCAACGAGCAGGACTTCCGCGAGAAGTACGGCACCAAGAGCCTGCTCTTCACCTCGGCGATCGCGGCGATCAACCAGGTGCGCGGGGCCAGGGTCGCCATCGAGTTCTCACCCTATGCCGACGAGGCCGGGCTCTACGACCAATACGGCACCCTCGCCAGCAACCTGCTTACCGCCATGCACGAGATCATCGGCCACGGCTCGGGCAAGGTCGAGGTGCCGAACGATCCGGCGACCTACCTGCGGGAGTTCTACTCGACCCTGGAGGAGGCGCGGGCCGATCTCGTCGCCTACTGGAACGTCACCGATCCCAAGATGGCCGAGCTGGGGGTCAAAAACGTCCCCGCGGTGGCCCACGAGCTCTACCGGCAGCTTGCCCTGCAGGGCCTCACCACCCTCGCCCACTACCCGACGGGCGATGCCGCCGAGGAGGACCACGACCGCAACCGCCTGCTGATCGTCAACTACCTGATCGACGACGGCGCCCTGGCGCGGATCGAGAAGAACGGCCACTGGTACATCGAGGTCAAGGACGACGCCCGGGTGCACGCGGGGGTGGGCCGGCTCCTGGCCGAGATCATGCGCATCAAGGCCCAGGGCGACTACAAGGCGATCAAGGCCCTGGTCGAGAAGTACGGAATCCACTTCGACAAGGCGGTGCGCGACGACGTGATCGCACGCTACAAGCGGCTCGACGTCCCGACCTACTTCAGCGGCATCTACCCCAACTTGACGGCGGTGCGCGGCGCGGACGAGAAGATCACCGCGGTCGAGATCGCCTATCCGCGCGACTTCCTCGCCCAGCAGCTCGACTTCGCGCGGAGCAACGGGACGCTGGGGTTCTAGTCCGGCAGCTTGTAGAGACCGGCGAGGTTGACGCCCAGCATGCCGGCTTCTTTGGAGCGCGGGTCGACGGGGGAGAGGGCCGCGACCATCGCCTCGGTCACCGCGGGGAAGCGGCGGATCTCGTCCAGCCGCCGGGCGATGTCGTCCATGACGGCGTCGTTCGTCATCCAGCCCTGCCGGTCGAAGCTCTGGAGGTTCAAGGGGACCGTATAGGCGCGGAGCGTCTTCTCCCCGAGCGCGTTGTAGTAGCTCTCGAAATAGGACATGACCAGCTCGCGCAGGCTGCGATAGACCGGCTCCCGGAAACGCAGGCCCGTGAAGTTCGACTTGGCGACCGCCCCCCAGCAGCCGAAGCGCTGATAGAGGGCGAGGATGTGGTCGTCGTCGCGTACCGCCACGATGTCCAGGATGCGCGGCGGGTGGCCCAGCCAGCAGAGCGCCGCCGCGGCGAAGAGGGCGCCGTCGAAACAGTGCGCCTTCCGGTCGGCGACCACCCGCGCCGGGCAGCGGTAGATCTCCTCGTCGCTGTAGGGGAGGGTGTCGAGGAAGGCCTGGATCTGGAGCGGGCTGTCGAGGCCCGCGAAGGCGGCCTCCAGAGGCTCCGGGATCTCCGGCGGCAGGGCGGTGCGGCGTGGCTTCGGCAACGGGGTCTCTCCCTTCGATCTTGTGCTCTGGGATGCGGGATCCCGCAGCGTACCTTACTCTCCCGGGGACGCCCGGACCGCCGCCAGGTTCTCGCGGGCTCGGGCGAGCTCCGCCTCCGCCGACTCGGCGCGGCGTTCCGCCTCCTCCGCCTGCCGGCGGGCCTGGGCGGCCTCCCGTGCCGCTTCCGCCGCCTCGCCACGCCGGGCCTTCGCCTTCTCCGCCGCCTGTTGCACCACGGCCTCCGCCCGCTCCACCCGCTCCCGCTGCTTCGCCGTCACGCGGGCCTGGCGAGCCGCCTCGGCCTCCTCCCGCCGCCGGGCGGCCGCCTCCGCGGCCGTCTCCTTCTGCGCCGGTTTGAACTGCAGGAGGCGCGACGCGGGTTGCGGCCGCTCGGGAGGCTTGCGCTCCACCGGGCGCTCCGCTCGACGCTCGGGCGGCCTCGCCGGCGCGCTGGCGAGCTGCAGACCGGCGAGGACCTCGAAGCCCGGCGGGTCGAGGTCCGCGTCGAGATAGCCGCGCTCTGCCGCCTCGGCGGCGCTCGGGCTGAAGGCCAGGGCCTCCAGGTTGGTCACGATGCGTAGGACGATCTCGGCCCCCGGCGCCTTACCCTCCCTGGCGAGGAGGGCGACGGCGAGGCGCCGCAGCTCTTCGGCGAGCCGCCGCGCCGCCGTCAGGGCCTCGCGGAAGGCCTCGGCGCCCCGCCCGGCGACGGCGTCGCGCTGCGCGCTCCGGGCCTGCCGGCCGGCGTCGAGCAGGGCCGCCATCCGTTCGCCCTCCTGGCCGAACAGCTGGTTGATCGCCCAGGCGGAAAGGCTCGGCTTGACGAGCGCCTTCACCGCCTCGGCCTCCGCCTTCCGCCCCGCCCCGCGGAGACGAGTGGCCAAGGCATTGCGGGACGCCGTCCACCCTGCGAGCGGCAAGCGGTACAGCGTCGCAATTTCGGATTCTTGCGCGGTTTTCTTTTCGCTCATTTTTTGCCTCGCCGACCATCGTACAAAGAATGTACAAAGACCGGCAAATCCGGCTCGCCGCCTTTCCCGACCGGCACCCTGATCTTATGTGAGCCGAGCTTTCCAATAGGAACCTTCGCGATCCCGCGTGGGTCTCGTTGATCCGGTGCCGTCTTCTGGATTGAGCTTTCTTTCCAGTCTGGCGGAGCCAGGTTTTCAGCAGGTCTTTATGGAGGATAGAAGAATGAAGAGTCAGAGCTTGAAGTGTGCGTTGGCGCTGTCGTGCGGCCTGCTGGCCGTCGCCGCGAATGCCAAGCCGCCGGTCGACGCGGCTGGTGCCACCCCGCGGATCGTTCATTTCCCCGCCAAGGGCGTCGACACCGGCAGCGGTGGTGAGGAGCGCCTGGTGGCCAAGGCGACGAACCTGACCAACCACGGCGGCCCGATCATCACCTCGGCGCGCGTGGTTTTCCTCTTCTGGGGACCTTCCTTCGCCAACGCGGCCTCTCCCGACAACCTCTACGCCACGACGCTCCAGGCCTTCCGCAACCAGTTCGGCACCAACAGCGAGTTCAACACCATCACCCAGTACACCGGCAGCAACGGGACGGTGGCGCTCTCCAACCTCGCCGCCGGGACCGCCGACTGGTTCGACACCTCGACGCCGCCGACCAAGGTCACCGACGCCATCGTCCAGGGCGAGGTCAACGCCTACCTGGCGTCCCATACCTTCGACGCCAACGCGATCTACGAGGTCGTCATCCCGAGCACCTCGTATTCCGACGACGGCACCGGCGCCACCTCCTGCGGCGGCCCGCGCCTCACCTACTGCGCTTATCACAGCTGGATCGGCAGCGGCACCAATGCCAAGAAGTATTCGATCCAGCCCTATCCGAGCTGCAGCGGCTGCAGCGTCTCGGGCTGGACGGCGGTGCAGAACCAGGAGCACTTCGTCTGCCACGAGACTCGCGAGGCGGTGACCGATCCGGTGGGGACCGGCTGGTGGGATCGGAGCGGCGCCGAGGCCGACGACAAGTGCGCCTGGTCGCCCACGCCGTTCCTGTCGGGCGGTTTCGGCTATCAGTACGAGTGGTCGAACGCGGCCCGCGGCTGCGTCCAGACCCGATAACGGACGCGCAGTAGTCGTAGAGCCTGCCGGAGCCCCCGCCGACCGCGGGGGCTCCCCATCCTCCCCGTCGCGGAGGTTCTTTCCTCCCGGCGGCTCGCTTTGGGCGACTTGGCGCACCCTCTCTCTTCAGGGGGCTATGCGCCCCTGCGCGCCCACAATCTTGAGATACCTCGATACCGTATTTGCCGTTTGCGTGTCGGCGAAAACTTGCCGACCCGTTACCGTCGCCGCGGACGGGTGGCTCTCCTGGGGAGAGCCGGCCGGATCGTGGCCCCTTTCCCCACTCTAGTTGGAGGATGCAGAAGATGAGGAGTCAAGGCTTGAAGTACGCGCTGGTGCTCTCGTGCGGCTTGCTCGCTGTCGCCGCGAATGCCAAGCCGCCGGTCGACGCGGCCGGCGCCACGCCGCGGATCATCCATTTCCCCGCCAAGGGCGTCGACAACGGCAGCGGTGGTGAGGAGCGCCTGGTGGCCAAGGCGACGAACCTGACCAACCACGGCGGCCCGATCATCACCTCGGCGCGCGTCGTCTTCCTCTTCTGGGGGCCGAGCTTCGCCAACGTGGCCTCTCCCGACAACCTCTACGCCACGACGCTCCAGGCCTTCCGCAACCAGTTCGGCACCAACGGCGAGTACAACACCATCACCCAGTACTCCGGCAGCAACGGGACCGTCGCGCTGTCCAACCTCGCCGCGGGAAGCGCCGACTGGTTCGACACCTCGAACCCGCCGACCGCGGTCACCGACTCGATCGTCCAGGGCGAGGTCAACGCCTATCTGGCGTCCCACACCTTCGACGCCAACGCGATCTATGAGGTCGTGATTCCGAGCACCTCGTATTCGGACGACGGCACCGGCGCCACCTCCTGCGGCGGCCCGCGCCTCACCTACTGCGCCTATCACAGCTGGATCGGCAGCGGCACCAATGCCAAGAAGTATTCGATCCAGCCCTATCCGAGCTGCAGCGGTTGCAGCGTCTCGGGCTGGACGGCGGTGCAGAACCAGGAGCACTTCGTCTGCCACGAGACCCGCGAAGCGGTGACCGACCCGGTCGGGACCGGCTGGTGGGATAGGAGCGGCGCCGAGGCCGACGACAAATGCGCCTGGTCGCCCACGCCGTTCCTGGCGGGTGGTTTCGGCTATCAGTACGAGTGGTCGAACGCGCTGCGCAAGTGCGTCCAGACGCGGTAACCGACACGGATCGACGCGTAGGGAAAACCCCGGCTTCGGCCGGGGTTTTCTTTTTGCGCCGAACGGCAAGGTGAGTACCGGCGCGCTTTTCGTAGCTTGGCGCACCACTAGTCTAGAAGGCAGTCTGCAGAGCACCGGACCAAGGCTTCGCGTGGACGGAGTGGAGTTATATGCATCCATGCATAATGATGTATGACTGGAAAGGAAAACGAGAATGAAAAAGGTAGTGGTAGCTCTCTTCCTAGCCTCGTTCGCCGCCGGCCTCCTGGCGCAGGAAGCTCCGGAAGCCAAGCTGGGCGCCAAGCCCGCCGTCCGTGAATATGTTTACTTCCCCGCGAAGGGTGTCGAGCGCACCGGCGACGTCGACAAGCTGCTCGCCAAGGCGACCAACATCTCCTACCATGGCGGCCCCGTGCTCACCTCGGCCAAGGTCGTCTTCATTTTCTGGGGACCGAGCTTCGCCAACGCCTCCTCGCCCGATCACACCTACGCCACGACGCTGCAATCCTTCCGCAACCAGTTCGGCACCAACGGCGAGTACAACACCATCACGCAGTACTCCGGCATCCAGCTGGCGAACCTCGGCTCGGGTACGGCCGACATGTTCGACACCGCGACCCCGCCGACCAACGTCACCGACTCCGCCGTGCGGGGTGAGGTGAACAAGTACCTGACGACCCATACCTTCAACAACAGCACCATCTACGAGGTCGTCATCCCGAGCGCCTCGCACTCTTCGCAGGGCGGCGGCACCTCCTGCGGCGGGTCGCCCCTGCAGTACTGCGCCTATCACAGCCACTTCACCACCAGCGGCCACGACGCGAAGTACTCGATCGAGCCGTATCCGAGCTGCAGCGGCTGCAAGGTCTCCGGCTGGTCGGACGTGCAGAACCAGGAGCACTTCGTCACCCACGAGACCCGCGAGGCGGTGACCGATCCGGATCTCAATGCCTGGTGGAACAGCAGCACCGGCGCCGAGGCCGACGACCAGTGCGCCTGGTCGCCCACGCCGTTCCTCTCCGGCGGCTTCGGCTACCAGTACGAGTGGTCGAACGCCAACGGCGGCTGCGTCCAGACCCGCTGATCGCACCTGCAACGACCCAGAAGAACCCCGGCCTCGCGCCGGGGTTTTTCTTTTGGGCGCCGTTTTTTCAAAGCGCCGGGGTAGACTTCCCCTCTTCGGGAGAGGAGGCCCTTTCGATGCGCATCCTGGTAGCCCTGGGCGGCAACGCCCTCCTGCGCCGTGGCGAGGCGATGACCGCGGAGAACCAGCGGCGGAACGTCCGCATCGCGGCCGAGGCCCTGGCGCCGCTCGCCCGTGAGCACCAACTCGTCATCTCGCACGGCAACGGCCCTCAGGTGGGGCTCCTGGCCCTCCAGGGCGCCGCCTACACCCAGGTCGATCCCTATCCGCTGGACGTCCTGGGCGCCCAGACCGAGGGGATGATCGGTTACATGATCGAGCAGGAGCTGGGCAACATCCTCCCCTTCGAGCAGCCGCTGGCCACCATCCTCTCCATGGTCGAGGTCGACCCCGACGACCCCGCCTTCCAGAACCCCACGAAGCCGATCGGTCCGGTCTACGGCGAGGAGGAGTCCCGGCTCCTCGCCGCCGAGAAGGGCTGGGCCATGGCGAAAGACGGCGACGGCTTCCGGCGGGTGGTCGCCTCGCCTGCCCCGAAGCGGATCTTCCAGATCCGTCCGGTCCAGTGGCTGCTCGAGCACGGCTGCATCGTCATCTGTGCCGGCGGCGGCGGCATCCCCACCATGTACGCCCCCGGCCGGCAGCTCCACGGAGTGGAGGCGGTGGTCGACAAGGACCGCGCGAGCGCCCTCCTCGCCCGCGAGCTGGCGGTCGACCTCTTCATCATGGCGACCGACGCCGACGCCGTCTATCTCGATTGGGGAACCCCCCGCCAGCGGGCGATCCGCCGCGCCTCCCCCAAGGCCCTCGCCGCCTGCCCCTTCGCCAGCGGCTCGATGGGCCCCAAGGTCGAGGCGGCGATCGACTTCGCCGAGCGCACCGGCAAGCCCGCCGCCATCGGCGCGCTCAACGACATCCTCCGCATCACCCAGGGCGAGGCGGGGACGCTGGTCACCCTGGAGGCCGGCGAAATCGAGATCGGCTGAATGCTTCCCCGAGGGCTCGTCCAGATCGCCGGGGTGATCGACCGGGAGGAGGCGGAGATGCTCCTCGCCGCCGGGGTCGACTGGCTGGGCTTCCCCTTCTGCCTCGCCCTCCACCGGGAGGACCTGCCGGAGGCCGAGGCGGCCCGCATCATCCGCGCCCTGCCGCCGCCGCACGAGGCGGTCCTCATCACCTATCTCGACCGGGCGGGAGACATCGCCGATCTCTGCCGCGAGCTGGGGGTGCGAAAGGTCCAGCTCCACGGCCCGGTCGCCCCGGCGGAGCTCGCCGCCCTCCGCGCCCGCGACCCTGGCCTCTTCGTCATGAAAAGCCTCATCGTCCGGCCTGGAGACCCCGGCGGGCACCGCGAGCTGGAGGAGGACGTCGCCGCCTACCGGCCCGGGGTCGACGTCTTCCTGACCGACACCTACGATCCGGCGACCGGGGCGACCGGCGCCACGGGCAAGACCCACGACTGGGCGGTGTCGCGGCGGCTGGTCGAGATCGCCGGGCGGCCGGTGCTCCTCGCCGGGGGACTGCATCCCGGCAACGTCGCCCAGGCCATCCACGCCGTGCGGCCGGCCGGGGTCGACGCCCATACCGGGGTCGAGGGGCCGGACGGGAGGAAGGACGAGGTGAAGGTCCGCGCCTTCGTCCAGAAGGCCCGGGAGGCCTTCGCGGCTCTCGCAAAGTACCGGTAGACAGAACCTGGGTGACGGTGTATCGTCACCGGGATCTCTTTCTGCCGATACTCGCAGTGTTCTACGCCGATCTTCACGTCCATTCCAAGTACTCCCGCGCCACCAGCCGGGATGCCGATCTGGAGCATCTGGCGCTCTGGGCGCGACGAAAAGGCCTCACCGTTGTCGGGACCGGCGATTTCACCCATCCGGCCTGGTTCGAGGAGATCCGCGACAAGCTCGTTCCCGCCGAGCCGGGGCTCTTCCGGCTCCGTCCCGACCTCGAACGCGAGGTGGCCGGGCGGCTCCCTCCGAGCTGCCAGGGGCCGGTCCGCTTCCTCCTGGAGGTCGAGATCTCGACCATCTACAAGAAAGGCGAGCGGACGCGGAAGGTCCACCATCTGCTCTACGCCGCGAGCCTCGCCACCGCGGCGCGGATGCGCGAGAAGCTGGGGGCGATCGGTAACCTCGCCTCGGACGGCCGGCCGATCCTCGGCCTCGACTCGCGGCACCTCCTGGAAATCACCCTGGAGAGCGGGCCGGACGCCTTTCTCATCCCGGCCCACGTCTGGACCCCCTGGTTCGCCGTCCTCGGCTCGAAATCGGGCTTCG
>DASQPA010000099.1:0-3286 GCA_035644215.1 Thermoanaerobaculia bacterium | reverse complement strand
GCTGGCGGCCCTGGACCCTGGACTTCCTGGGCGAGCTGATGGAGAAGGTCGCCGCGTCGATCGTGGCGAGCGTCACGGTCGGGCTCCTCTTCCTCCTCCTGCGCCGGCGGCTCGGGCGGCGCGACGCGCTGCTCCTCGCCGCCCTCTTCGCCTTCGCCACCAACACCTGGGTGATCGGCAGCCAGGCGCTCTGGCAGCACGGTACCGGGGAGCTCCTGGTGACCGTCGCCCTGCTGGCGATGACCGCGGCGCCGTCCGGCTGGAACGTGCTGCTCGCCGGCCTCGCCACCGGCCTGCTGCCGGCGAACCGCCCGCCGGACCTCCTGCTGGCCGTGGGCTTCTCTCTGTACGCTCTCTTCTGGGCGCGCCGCAAGCTGCCGCTCTTCGTGCTCGCCGCCGCCCTGCCGATTCTCTTGACCGTGGCCTACACCGAGTGGATGTTCGGTAACCTGACCGGCGGCTACGGAGTGAGCGGGGTGGTCCAGCCGAGCTTCTTCGCCGGTGGGGTCTGGGTCGGCGTCGCCGGCCTCCTGGTCAGCCCGGGCAAGGGGCTCTTCGTCTTCTCGCCCTTCCTGCTCGCCCTGCCGCTCGCCTTCCGGCAGAGCTTAAAAGACCGCCCGTACCGCCGGCTGACCCTCTGCCTCGCCGTGGCGGTCGTCGGCCAGGTCTTTCTCTACGCGCGGACCGACTGGCGGGCGGGATACTCCTGGGGGCCGCGTTTCCTGACCGACCTGCTGCCCATCCTCTTCTTCCTGCTGGCGCCGATCTACGCCGCGCTCGGCCGCTGGCCGCGGCGCGCCTTCCTCGCCGCGGCGCTCTTCTCGATCGCCGTGCAGATGGTCGGCGCCTTCTACTACCAGGGGAGAAGCGACATCCTCATGTACCAGGGGCCGGGTCCGGACGAGCTGCGCGCCTGGCGGCTCGAAAACACGCCCTTTTGGGCCGACCTGCAATCCGGCCACGCCCCCATGCCGTTCCTGCACAAGGGGGTGCGCTGGGTGCTGGGGAGGAGCGGCGAGACGCGGCGATCCATTTCAGGGCCGGGGTAAGAGGCTCCCTATGGACGACGCCCGCGACCGTGGCGAGTCGATTCAGCCGAGATACTCGTAGCCGTTCTTGAAGACCAGGACCGGTGTGCTGCCCTGGAGGACCGTTACGTCGACCTTCCCGGCAGCATGAGCCGGAGTTTTCGCGGTGAGGGTCGTCGGTAGGCTGCCCACGGCGACTTCGGTCGCCTCGGCCGCGCCGAGTCTCACACCGGTAACCCCCGCGAAGCCAGGGCCGGCGATGGTGACGGTTTCCCCTCCCTTGGCCTTGCCCTGGGCCGGGGAGACCCCGGTGAAGGTATAGCCCGTGGCGAGCTTCACTGCTCCGCTTTCGGTCTCGACCACCACGTCGACGTCACCGGCCTGGTGCTGGGGGGTGATGGCGACCGCCGAGGTCGGGCTGTCGACCTGCACGCCCGGAGCCGCGACGTCGCCGAACCGCACCTTGAGACCGCTGGTGAACCCCGTCCCGGTGAGGGTCACCCGGTCGTTGCCGACGAGCGGTCCGATGTCCGGCGTGAGCGCCGTCACCTGGAGGCCCGCGCCGGCCGGCGCCTGCACCGCGTCGGCCCCCTGCGCCGGGCGGGCGAGGAGAGCCTCGATGATCTGCTGGAGCTTGTCGATCGACTGCCGACTGAACAGCCCGACGAGCAGGCCGAAGGCGATGACGGGGTAGTCGCCCGTCCCCTTGGGGGTAAAGAAGCCGGCCCGAATGGCCAGGTAGTAGATGCCGCCCAGGAGCCCTCCGGTGACCGGCAGGAGGAAGTACATGAGCATCCAGCTCTTGATCAGCTTGCGGTTGCCGACGTACCAGTAGAGCGAGCGCAGGGAATGGAGCGTCGCTCCCAGAGCGCCGGCGAGGATGACCATGAGGAAGAGACGGGCGTCGTAGCGGCGTGAGCAGGTATAGGTGTAGACGCCGGCAGCCGCCACCAGGGTCGCGGACTGGCCGTCGGCGTTGGTCACTGCCACGCTGACCGGCCCCGGGGCGTGCGGAGGCAGGGTCGCGGTGAGGGAGGAGCGGGTCCGGTCGACCTCGACGTCGGTCGCCAGGGCGTCGCCGAACTTGACCACCGGTCGGCCGACGAAGCCCGAGCCGCTGATCGTGACCATCGTGCGGCCGGTGGTCGGGCCCGAGCTCGGGGAGACGCCGATCACCGTCACCGGCCGGGGCTCGTTGCCGATGTAGGTGTAGACATTCTTGCCGCCGTCGAGCCAAGGGATCTCCTTGCCATTGTCGAGGGTGACCTTGACGGTTACCCGGCCGCCATCCTTGGGACCTGGAGGGACGGTGGCAGTGAGGGCTGCGCCTTCGAACCTGGTCGGGGTTTCGGGGCTGTCCCCGATCTTCACCTTGACGCCGGAAGTCAGGGCGGTGCCCGTGATCACGACCTGCGTGCCGCCGTGGATCGGCCCGCTCTCGGGATCGATGTCCTTGATGGCGGGTGCGGGAGCCGGGGTGGAGGGAGCTGTGCTCGTTCCTGCCGGAGGGGTGGTCGTCGGAGCCGTCCCGGCGTTCTGATTCGTCTTGACGGTGGCGAGCGGCTCGCTGCAATCGAGCGTGCACCAGGAGTCATACAACCCGGTGAGCAGTAACCCGGTCAGGACGAGGAGGGTCAGGGTGAGCCCCGCGATGGCCCAGACGTTCGCCGGCGCCGCGCCGGGGCCGTTGCCGGCGATCTGCTCCTGGGCGCCGTCGATGTCCTGGAACGGTGGTGTCGGGTTGGTCTGAGCGTCCGCCATCGTCGTGCTCCTCGTAGGGGTAGAGGTCCGCTGCTGCAAGTAGACGGACGGCACGCCGTTTTTCCCGGACCCAGGAGGGGCAGGGCCGTACACCGTTACCCTATCCCCGCCATTGATGCCGTTACCGACATCGCTGCCCGACTTTGCCGAGACCCTGCCCAGCTATAGGGCCTCGTCCCGTTGTCTCGGGATCTGGGCCACATCTGCGGACAATGGCCCGTTGTCCCGGGATCTGGGCTGTATCTGCGGGCGCTGGCCCATTGTCTCGGGATCTGGGCCGTATCTGCGGACACTGGCCCATTGTCTCGGGATCTGGGCTGTATCTGCGGACGCTGGCCCATTGTCTCGGGATCTGGGCCGTATCTGCGGACGCTGGCCCATTGTCCCGGGATCTGGGACATATCTGCGGACGATGGCCCAGGCACGGCTCGCCAAGGAATAGGGAGGTCGCCCCCCTCCTAGCCTCCCCCCTGATCCAACCCGCCCCCTCCCAGGGG
>DASQPA010000098.1:0-12052 GCA_035644215.1 Thermoanaerobaculia bacterium | reverse complement strand
ATCCAACTAAAAACGGCCTTTAACAATGACATCGGAAAAACCCGCCTGTTGCTACTGCTCAACATGGGCTCCTTCTCCTCGAGAATGACGCTCAGGCTCGTCGAGCGTTTCGTCCTTGACCAGATCCACGATCCCAATCTCCGCGTCTACATCGTTTGGATGGCGCCCGATGTTCCTGAGGCTGCGAAGGTACTCCAGCAGGAAGCCGCGCTCGCCACGGATGCACGCATCACTCGGTTCTGGTCGACCGACCGGTCGCTGGCCAACCTTTTCGAGCCCATGCTGGCGCCTTACAAGCCAGTGTCCGACCCGTGCCTTCTCTTTGCGCCGGAAAGATCTTGGGCGACGACCGCACCGACGCCCGATCAGGTTCGAGTGAGCCGAGCGAAGCGCCCGGTGAACCCCGGCCAGAAACTCAACGGTGTCGAACTCGCCACAGATGTACAGTTGCTTCTGGCGGCGAAGAATGGCCGTTAGATCGACGCGGGCCAAGGTCGGTCTCGGGAAAGACGGTGGCGAGGGCCGGCGCCTCGTCGAAAGGGCTGCCGAGCGCCCCCCTACCCCATGAACCCCAAATTCGGAGTCCCGAACCGCGAAAGATTCGGGAAGATCGTCCCCATGTCCGCGTTCCCCACCCCGAACCACCGCGCCAGCGTCGCCGAGTACTCGTCGACCGAGGTGGTGGGGATCCAGCGGCCCTGGCCGGAGTCGTCGGGGCCGTCCTCCACCAGGGTGGGGATCCGGCCGTAGAGGTCGCCGCCGTGGACGGCGCCGCCGATCACCAGCTGGTGGCTGCCCCAGCCGTGGTCGGAGCCGCCGCCGTTGCCGGGGAAGGTGCGGCCGAAGTCGGAGGCGGTGAAGGTGGTGACGTTGGCGGCGATCCCGAGCTCGACCGTGGCGTTGTAGAAGGCGGTCAGGCCGGCCGAGAGGTCGGCCAGGAGATCGGCCTGGGCAGGCAGCTGGTCGCCGTGGGTGTCGTAGCCGTCGGCGGCGCAGAAGAAGACCTGGCGCGACAGGCCCAGGGCGCCGCGCACCGCGATCAGCCGGGCGGTCATGCTGAGCTGGCGGCCTAAGTCGGTGTCGGGGAAGACCGTGGTCAGGGTGGGCGCTCCGGAGAGGGCGCCCTGCAGGAGGAGGTTGTTGTCGAGCGCCCGCTGGGTGACGCCGGCCGCCGCGTCGACCAGGAGGTTGCCGGTCGAGGTCGAGAGGAGGCCGCGGATGGCGCGCGAGACCGGGTCGGCGTCCGGGCCTTCGGTGAAGCCTTCGAGCCCCAGGGTGCCGTCCGGCGAAATCTGGTATTGGGTGACGAGGTCGCCCACCTGGAGGACGTTCGAGCCGGCGAGCGACATGCTCATCGACACCTGGTTGCTGCTGTTGAGCGTGCGCAGGAGGTCGGCGGTGCGGCCGCCCCAGCCGGTACGGGGCGGCTGGTCGGGGATCGAGGTCTGCCAGTGGACCTGCTGGTCGCTGTGCGAGAAGAGCTGCGGCGGCGCCGCCACGGTGCCGTTCAGGAACTGGTCGCGGGTGAGCGGCGCGACGAGCGGCCCGACGTTGGCGAGGAGGGCCATGCGGTGCTGGGCGAAGAGCCCCTGGAGCCCGGTGAGCGAGGGGTGGAGGCCCCAGTTCCTGCCGTCGCCGGTCAGCGGCGTGATCGGCAGGAGCGAGGCGGCGGGGAGCGCCAGGCTGCCGCGGCCCGCCACGTAGCCGGCGTAGTCGCTGCCGGTCCGCGGCACGAGCAGGTTGTTGCTGTCGTTGCCGCCATAGAGGAAGACGCAGACCAGGGCCTTGTAGTCGCCGGCGACCCGCCCGCGCCGTCGCAGGGGGGGCAGGGTGGCCGCGGCGGCCTCGATGTTGCCGAGATCGAAGAGGGTGCGGACGATCGAGGTGGTCCCCACGGCGGCGCAGGCGGTGCTGCGCAGGAAGTCGCGGCGGGTGAAGGGCATGGTCGCTCTCCTTCTCTCTCTCTATTCCCGGGAGCGGTCCGCTAGCGCTGGACCAGGTACTCCGGAGAGGTCACGATCAGGCGCAGGGCGGCCTGCACCCGGTCGGTGGGGTCGGTGAGCGACGGATCGCTCAGGGTATTGATCAGCAGGGTCCGCATCGCCGCCGACATGCTGTTCGACATCAGGAGAAGATTCAGCGAATCGACCAGCTGGGTGGGGCCAGAGGCGCCGCCGGCGCCGCCGGCGATCATCACCTGGCTCGCGATGTCGAGGGTGACCACGTCGGTGCTGTCGCCGGTGTTGTCGAAGCCGTAATAGATCAGGAAGAACATGAAGTTGGCGCCGCCGATGGCCGAGGTCTCGGTGAAGATCTGGAACTCCGGCGCGGAGAGGCCGGCGGTGGCGATCGGCCCGGGGAGCGAGAAGTCCGGCTTGAAGAAATTGAACACCGTGGGCGAGCGCAGCGGGTTCTGCCCGAGGGCGAAGGTCGGATCTTCCAGATACCAGAAGCGGAACTTGCCCGAAGGGGCGGCGCCGTGGAAGGCGCGCAGCAGGCCGCCCAAGCGGACGATCGGCTCGCGCAGGTGGCCGTAGCCCTGGTTGCCGGTGACCGCCTCGGCCCGCGCCTCGTAGTCGAGGAGGATGGCGCGGACGACCGCCTTCATGTCGCCCCGCACCCCCTGCCCGTTGTTGGCGAAGATCTGGGCGACGCGGTAGACGTAGCCCGGGCTGGGGTTGCTGGTCACCAGCCGCTGGATGAGCCGGCGGGCGAGGAAGGGGCCGACGTTGGGATGGTTGAAGACGTTGTCGAGCGCTAGCTGGAGGTCCTGCGCGGCGGTGAGGCCGGCCGGGGTCGAGGCGCCGTCCAGCAGATGCTTGGCGCCGGTCGAGTGGTGGCTGGGCCAGGCCACCATGGGGTGGCGCCAGTCCTCGGTGGGGAAATAGAAGACGTTGGGGTCGGCGGTGTCGTTGCCGGCGAAGCTCCAGCCGGTGAAGACCCGCGCCAGGCCCATCACCGCGTCCTGGTTGTAGGTCGGGATGGGCAGGCCGTTGCCGTCGAGCCTCACCGTGCCGTCGGGGAAGAGCTCGACCAGGCCGATCGAGAAGAGCTGCAGGATCTCCCGGGCGTAGTTCTCGTTCGGGTTCTGGCCCGTCGACGGGTCCTCCTTGTCGTTGCCCAGCATGTTCAGGTAGGCGCCCATGGCCGGGCTCAGGGTGACGTCCTCGAGGAGCTGGCGGACGTTGCCGAAGGCGTCGCGATTCAACAGGTCCATGTAGGTGGCGAGACCGTCGGGCGCGTTGGCCAGGCTGGAGCTCTGGTCGGAGATGACGAAGATCTCCGAGAGGGCGAGGGCGACCCGCTGGCGCAGCGGATCCGGCGCCTGCACGGCCTGCTTCCAGATCGACTCCATCACCTGGTTCGACGAAGGCTCCTCGCCGCCGGCGACCGCGGCGTCGAGGTAGGCGAGGTGCGCGGTCGCCGGCACCTGGAACTGCTGGGTCAGCCAGCCGGCGAAGCCCTGCACCTGAAGGTTGCTGATCTCCTGGGCCGTCGGGCCGTAGGTCGCCTGAGCGAGGAAGCGCGAGGCGTCGCGGGCGGTCGGCGGCCCCGGCGGCAGGTCCGGTGGCGGCGGCGGGGGAGTGAACACCGAGACGCCGGTCGAGAGCACGAACTGGCCGCGGATCTCCCCTGCCGGATAGCGCGAGGTGTGGATGTTGATGTAGGTGCGGCCGGAGCGGATGGCGTCGACGATCTGGGCGACGGTGGTCGTGCCCACGGGGACGAAGGTCCAGACGTAGGAGCCGTCCGCCTGCGGGGTGGCGGTGTCGATGTCGAAGAGGATCGGGCCGCTGGCGCCGGGGTCGGCGGGACCGTGGATGTGCGCCCCGTTGACCGGCGTCGTCAGGTTCGAATCGGTGAAGCGCAGGACCGCCGAGAGCCCGTCCGCGGCGAGGAGGAGCGACGCCGAACCGCTGCCGGTTGACTGGACGCCTGCCTGGGGGACCATGTTGGCGAGGAAGAGGGTCGGCCGGTTGCCCAGGGTGTAGGTCCCGGAGACGACCGGGCTGTCGGCGAGGCCGTCGAGGTAGGCGATGGCCTTGACCACGGTGGTGACCGCGAGGTTCAGGGGGGCGGTGTAGACCGTCCCGGTGGTGCGGGTCGGAACGCTGCCGTCGGTCGTGGTGCGGATCTGGGCGCCCGGGGTGCTGGTGAAGAGGGTGACGCTCTGGCCCCCGGGATAGCTGCCGGGCGGCGGGAAGAGGACCGGCGGGGCGACCGCGGTGCGGTCGGCGCCGGCGTCTGCGAAATAGCCGTTGACGTCCAGGATGACGTCGACCGCGCCCGCCCCCAGCCCCGCGATGCAGGTGATCCCGCCGTCGGTCCCCAGGGGGAGGACGGCGTTGTTGCTGCGCACCTGACCGGGCGAGTAGTTGAGCGTCGAGACCACCGGGCGGCTGCCCCCCGCCGGATAGAAGCTCAGGAAGCCGGGGGCGCCGGGCGCCACGATGGTGACGTTGGCCGAGACCGCGGTGGCGGCGGTCGAGATCCCGCAGCGGCCGGCGAGGTTGAACACCCGGATCGAACCGGCGGCGAGCGCCGGCCCGCCGTACGGGTTGACGACGTTCCGGGTGTCGACCACCCGGCAGGGGGAGACGGTGAAGAAGCTGCTCCCCCCTTGCGCGAGGGCCGGTCCGGCGGCCAGGAGCAGGAGCGCGAGGCCGGCCAGCCCGGAGAGACCGGCCGCCATGGAACGCGAAGGCCTTACGGCCTGCTCGGAATGATCCAGCACCTCCACACCTCCCTCGACGAGCCGGGTTGTCAGGACTGCTGGCTTCTAGCGTATCAGATTCATTCATGGCTATCAATAAGCTGAAGGAGGTAACGCCGTCCTTCTCCCGGGCGCCCATAGGCCATGGCGTGGCGGGAGCTGGGTTCCTACCTGTTGCTGAGCTACTGGGCGGTCTTCGCGGCCGAGCTGGTGGGGGATCGGTCGATCTACACGGTCACCTCCCTAGCTCTGCGCTTCCGCCCCCTCCGGGTCTACTGCGGCATCACCCTCGCCTTCCTGGGCAAGATGCTGGTCGCGGTGCTCTTCGGCAGCCTGCTCTCCCGCCTGCCGCTCTCCTGGACGAGCGCGATCAGCGCCGCGAGCTTCTTCGCCACGGCGTTCTGCCTCGCCTGGAAGGGGCGCCGGCGGCCGCGCCCGGAGCCGGAGGCCGCGCCGGCCTGGCACGGTGCGGTCGCGGTCTCCTTCGTCGCCGTCTTCTTTTCCGAGTGGGCGGACTTCGGCCAGCTCTCCGCCGCCGCCTTGGTGGCCAAGTACCACGCGCCGCTCCCCATCTGGCTGGGCGGCACTCTCGCCCTCTGCACCAAGGGGGCGCTCGCCATGACCCTCGGCTTGAACCTGCGCCGCCGGGTCCCGGCGGACCTCGCCCGCGCCGTCTCCGTGGCCTCCTGCCTGGTGCTCGGCTGCGTCTCGCTTTCCGAGCTCCTGCCGCGCGGGTGACCGGAGGAACACTTAGAATCGGCTGTCAAGCTTAATAATTGAGCTTGCGAGCGGACTCTGTTTGAGATATGCTAGACCGCTGATCCCGAGCCCCAACCTGGCATGAGCGAGAACCCAGCTGGACGAGGCCGCTCTGAGAGCGAGGCCCGCTACCGGGCACTCTTCGACAATCCGGTCATCGGCATTCGCATCTCCTCGGAGGGGGGGCGGATCGTCGAGGCCAATCCCGCCTACCAGAGGATGCTCGGCTACTCCGCGGCGGAGCTCTGCGCCCGGACCATCTTCGAGTTCACCCATCCGGAGGACCTCCCCCGGCACCAGGAGCTCTACGCCGAAATGACGGCGGGGGAGTGCAGCTCCTACCAGATCGAGAAGCGGTTCGTCCGCAAGGACGGCGCTTTTTTCTGGGGACGGCTGACCGTCCATCCCCTCTACGACGCGAGCGGGCAGGCCACCCGTCACATCGGCCTGGTGGAGGACGTCTCCGAGTACCGGCGGGTCCAGGAGGCGCTGCAGCAGAGCACGGAACGCTTCCAGGCGGTGCTCGACGCGGCGGTCGACGGGATCGTGCTCATCGACCCCGCCGGGACCATCCAGCTGGTCAATCCGTCGGTGCAGAAGATGTTCGGCTATCCTCCCGAGGAGCTCCTGGGGCAGAACGTCAAGATCCTCATGCCGCCGCCCTTCCGCGAGGAGCACGACGGCTATCTCGGGAGCTACATGGCGACCGGCACGGCGAAGATCATCGGCATCGGCCGGCAGGTCGAGGGCCGGCGCCGCGACGGCTCGACCTTCCCCCTGGACCTGGCGGTCGCCGAGGTCCGCCACGGCGACGACCGCTTCTTCCTGGGGACGCTGCGCGACATCACCGAGCGCCTGCGGCTGGAAGGTGAGCTGCGCCAGTCGCAGAAGATGGAGGCCATCGGCCGCCTGGCCGGCGGCGTGGCGCACGATTTCAACACCCTGCTCGGCACCATCCGCGGCTACAGCGAGATGCTGCTCAGCGCCCTGCCGGCCGACGAGAAGCTGCGCCACCCGGTCGAGCAGATCCACCGCGCCGCCCTGCGCGGCGCCCAGGTGACCCGGCAGCTCCTCCTGTTCAGCCGGCGCCAGGAGATCCAGACCAAGGTGGTCGACCTGGAGAAGCTGCTGGCGGACGTCGAGGTGATGTTCGGTCGCCTGATCGGCGAGGACGTGGCGCTGGTCCGCCGGGTCGAGCCGCAGCTCGGCCGGGTGTGGGGCGACTCCGGCGAGCTCCACCAGGTTCTGCTCAACCTGGTGGTCAACGCCTGCGACGCCATGCCCGGGGGCGGCACCCTGACCCTCGCCATGGAAAACCTGGACGCCGGTGAGGAGGTCGCGGTCGAGGGAGCCCGGCTGCCGCCGGGGCCGTACGTCCTGCTCCTGGTGGCGGACACCGGCATGGGGATGAGCGAGGAGGTCCGGCGGCGGATCTTCGAGCCGTTCTTCACCACCAAAGAGCCGGGGAAGGGCACCGGCCTCGGGCTCTCCACGGTGCACGCCATCATCCGGCGGAGCCACGGCGGGATCGCGGTCGAGAGCCGGCCCGGGCAGGGCACCACCTTCCGGATCTTCCTGCCCCGCGCCCAGCCGGCGGCCGAGGCGGAGCCCGAGGCCGCGGTCGAGCCGGAGCGGCCCGCGGCCACCGGCAAGGGCCGCGCGACGATTCTCCTGGTGGAGGACGACGACATGTTCCGCGGCCTCCTGCGGGAAGTGCTGGGGAGCCGGGGCTACGAAGTCGTCACCGCCGACAACCCGGCGATGGCCCTCGAGCGGGCGGCGGCCCACGGCGAGCCCATCCACCTCCTGCTGAGCGACATGGTCATGCCCGGCGGCACCGGCGCCGACCTCGCCGACCAGCTCGGCGACCGCTATCCGGCCATGAAGATCGTCCTCATGTCCGGCTATACCGACGACGCCCTGGCCAGCCGGGAAGCCTACCGGGACACCGCCGACGCCTTCCTGGAGAAGCCCTTCGCCACCCAGGACCTGCTGCGCCTGGTCCGCCGGCTCCTGGGAGCCTAGCTGCCGGCGGGATTCGCCGGCAGGGCGGCGGCGGGGAGAGCGGGCAGGGAGAGGACGAAGGCGGGTCTTCCCCCCCGGTTCTCCGCCTCCAGTGTACCGTCCAAGGTCTGGGCCAGCTCGTGGGCCAGGGTCAGCGCCAGGCTGCGGCCGCCGCGCTGGCGGGCGGTCCGGACCCCGTCGCCGAAGGGAGCGAAGTGGGCCTGCGGCTCCCCGTCCGGGAAGGCGGCACCATCGGAGGAGATGGTGATCCGGAGGTCCTGGTCGTCGATGTCGACCCGGAAGAAGACCTCCGATCGGGCCTGTCGCACGGCGGCCTCCAGGAGCAGGCCGAGGGTCTGCCGCAGGCGATCCGGGTCGGTCCGGAAGGAATGGGGAACGGCGGGGTCCAGCGACTCGGTGATGGCGATGCCGCCCTCCCAGGCCCGCGGGCGCACCGCCTCTCCCACCAGGTCGAGGAGCGGTCCCAGGATGACGTCATGGGGCCGGACCACGGCGCGGCCGCCCAGCAGGCGGGCCAGCTCGGCGAGGTCGCCGACCAACCCCTGAATGTCCAGAGCCACCTCTCGGATGTTCTCGGTGTAGCGCTTCTCCGGGTCGCCGAGAGGGCCCCCGGGAGCCTCGGCGAGCAGGTCGGTCAACATCCGCAGGCTGGCGACGGGAGTCCGCAGCTCGTGGACGAAGGCCGACAGGAAGCTGGTCCACTGCTCCGGTGTCTGGAGATAGATCCGGTCACGACCCTTCATGTTTTCGCTCTTTCTCGCAAGTAGCTAAGAATTCCCTGCATCATAATGCTGACCTCCCGCGAAGGGCGCAACACTCCGGGGAGCGGGCGCGTGCCTACCCTTTGGGGTGGCGCCTGGGCCGCTACCGCGGCTCCAGCCGGAGCACTTCGGGGTCTTCCGGGTTCTCCCGGTCCTCGCCGAACAGCCGTTCGACCAGGGCGGCGCGGCGTTCGAGCACGGCGCGCTGGTTCAAGTACGCCTTGTCGGTGATCTCGCCGGCGTCGATCGAGGGGGGATCGGCGAGGAGGAGGGCGCGGGCGACCCGCCGGCTGCTCGCCGGGTTGCGGGCGTTGTGGGCGGCCAGGCCGGCAGCGAGGGCCTGGCGGACCTCGGGCCGGCGGATCAGCTCGGGGATGGGCGGCGCCGGGGCCTCCACCGGCAGATCGGGGCAGAGCCCGCGGCAGCCGGCGGGGTCGGGGAAGACGAGGATGCCGATCTCCTCCCGGTCGTGGCCGGCGACCACCAGGTCCTGGACCACCGGGGCGCCGGCGGTGATCAGCTCGGCGCGCAGGGCGCCGACGTGGACCCAGCTGCCGGTCGCCAGCTTGAAGTTCTCGGCCAGCCGGCCGTCGAAGAGGAGGCCGGCGGCCGGGTTGGCGGGGTCGGCGAGCCGGCCGGCGTCGCCCATCTTGAGGAAGCCATCCTCGTCGAACAGCGCGGCGGTGAGCTCGGGGCGCCGCCAGTAGCCGGGGGTGACGTTGGGACCCTTGACCCGGAGCTCCAGCTTGCCCGAGTGCGGCAGCGGGGCGAGCTTGACCTCCGTGCCCGGGCCGGGGAGGCCGATGACGCCGGCCCGCTCGATGAAGAAATGGACCTGGGTGGCGGAGGGCGCGGTCTCGGTCGAGCCCCAGGCCGAGAGCATGGCGACGCGCCGGCCGGTCGCCTGCACGGCGAGCCGCTCCAGGCTTTCCCAGAGATGCTGGGGGAGGGCCGCCGCGGCATAGAAGAGGACGTCCAGGTCGCGGAAGAAGGTGGCGCGGAGGGCGGCGTCCCGTTCGAGGTGGGGGACCAGCAGGTCGTAGCCGCGCGGCACGTTGAAGCACAGAGTCCCCGGCACCTCACGGAGGTTCCGCAGGGTGGTGTCAAAGAGCCCGGGCGCCGGCTTGCCGCCGTCGACGTAGAGGGTGCCGCCGTTCCGTAAGACCAGGTTGAAGTTGTGGTTGCCGCCGAAGGTGTGGCTCCAGGGCAGCCAGTCGACCATCACCGGCGGCCGCTCGGCGAGGAAGGGCCAGACCTGGGCGAGGGCCTGCTGGTTCGAGCACAGCATGCGCTGGGTGTTCAGGACCCCCTTGGGCCGACCGGTCGAGCCCGAGGTGAAGAGGAGCTTGGCCACGGTGTCCGGGCCGACCGCGGCGAAGCGCGCCGCGACGAGCTCGGCGAGAGCGGCCTCGGGCGGGTGCGCCAGGAGCTGGGAGAAGAGGGTCGCCGGCATGCTGCCAGGTGGATTGCCGGCCGGCGGGTTGGCGCCGACCACCAGCTCGACCCCGTCCAGGAGGGCGGCCAGGGCCGCCGCGAAGCGGCCGCCGTCGGCGGCGTAGACGAGGCCGGGCGTCAGCAGCTCGATCAGGTAGCGCAGCTGGGCGTGGTCCGTGGAGAGCAGGGAGTAGGCGGGGGAGAGGGGGGCGACCGGGATTCCCACGTGCATGCCGCCGAGCTGGAGCAGGGCGTGGTCGACGCCGTTGTCCGAAAGGAGGACTACTGGGCGGTCGGGGCCAAGGCCGCGGGCGAGGAGGGCGCCGGCGATCCGCTCGACCGCGTCGAGTGCCGCGGCGTAGGAGATCCGGCGCCAGCCGTTTTCGGCACGTTCGGCGAGGAACGTGCGGTCGGGGGCCGCCGTGGCCCAGTACCGCAGGTGCTCCCCCAGGCAGCGCGGGTAGGGTCCAAGCTCCTGGGGCGAGGAGAGGACGAGGCTGCCGTCCGGCAGGGTGCGGGTGGTGACGGCGGCCGGGGCGAGGTGGAGCGGCGGGAGCGTCGAGTGGGAGTCCAGCGACTCCGCAAGGACCCGCCCCGACTCGGCCAGAGAGGCCAGTCGCTGCTCGCTGGTGCCCACGAGAGGTAGCGTATCTGAAAGGAGCGGCTGATCCTATCCGTTGGGGGTGGGGGGGCAGCCCGGCCGCGGCAGGAGGGGGCATGGTATCGTCGTCGGTCGGTATGGAGAACGAAAGGATCGTCCCCGCATGACCCTGCGCTTCGCGCGCGCCATCGTCGTCGGCGCCTCCTCCGGGATCGGCGCCGCCCTGGCCGTCGAGCTGGGGAAGGAGGGGGCGGCGGTGGCCCTCCTGGCCCGGCGGGAGGGGGAGCTGGCCGCGACCGCGGCGGCGGTGGCGGCCGCCGGCGGCCGGGCCTCGACCTACCGGCACGACGTCACCGACTCCGCCGCCGTCCCCGGCCTCTTCGAGCGCATCGAGGCCGAGTTGGGGGGGGTCGACCTGGTGGTCTATGCCGCCGGGGTGATGCCCGAGGTGGTCGAGGGGGAGTATGACTTCGGCAAGGACCGGCAGATGATCGAGGTCAACCTGCTGGGGGCCATGGCCTGGTTCGACCTCGCCGCCGCCCGCTTCGAGGCGAAGCGCGCCGGCACCCTGGTCGGCATCTCGTCGATCGCCGGCGAGCGCGGCCGGCGGGGCGCTCCCGGCTATGGCACCTCCAAGGCGGCCTTCACCGCCTATCTGGAAGCGCTGCGCAACCGGGTCTCGCGCTACGGGGTGAACGTGGTGACGGTGAAGCCGGGCTTCGTCGACACCGCCATGACCCGCGGCAAGCCGGGGCTCTTCTGGGTGGTCTCGCCGCAGGCGGCGGCGGCCCGCACCCTGGCCCTCGCCCGCCGCGGCACCAGCGCCTCGGCCTTCGTGCCGGCGCGCTGGGCGCTGGTCGCCCTGGTGGTGCGGTCGATCCCCTCCTTCCTCTTCCGCCGCCTGAACGTCTGACCGTGGACTCCGCAGGCCCTCCGCTCCGCACTTCCGCCCCCTGGCGGGTCCTCGACGGCTTCGGCCGCTCGGTGCGGGCGGCCTGCCGCTACGCCGCGCCGCGCGACGCCGAAGAGATCGCCGCACTCTTCCGGCAGGCGCGGGAGGAGGGGCTCTCGGTCACCTTGCGTGGCGCGGGGAGGAGCTACGGCGACGCCTCCCTCAACCGCGCCGGCCTGGTCCTCGATCTTCGCCAGCTCAACCGCATGCTCTGCTGGGACCCGGAAGCCGGGGTGGTCGAGGCCGAGCCGGGGCTGACCATCGAGGGGCTCTGGCGCCGGACGATCGAGGACGGCTGGTGGCCGGCGGTAGTGCCGGGCACCATGTTTCCCACCCTGGCCGGCTGCCTCGCCATGAACATCCACGGCAAGAACAATTTCAAGGCCGGAACGATCGGCGAGCACACGCTGGAATTCGATCTCCTGACCCCGCGGGGCGACCTCCTGCGCTGCAGCCGAGAGGAGAACGCCGACGTCTTCCACGCGGTGATCGGCGGCGCCGGCCTCCTCGGGGTGATGACCCGGCTCCGCCTACGGCTCAAGAAGGTCGAGAGCGGGCTCCTGCGGGTCGAGCCGATCCCGGCCAGGAGCTTCGCGGAGATGTTCGACCGCTTCGAGGAGCGCCTGCCGGTCGCGGACTACCTGGTCGGGTGGATCGACGCCTGGGGCGAGGGGCGCGGCCTGATCCACCAGGCGAACTACCTGCCGGCGGGGGAGGACCCCCAGGGTCCGGCCTCTCTCCACGTCGAGCGCCAGGGGCTCCCGCCGCGCATCCTGGGATTCCCGAAGAGCCAGATCTGGCGCTTC
>DASQPA010000097.1:0-2179 GCA_035644215.1 Thermoanaerobaculia bacterium | reverse complement strand
CCGACCGAGCTGCGCGGGGTGCTGGCGACCCTCGTCCCCGATTACCTGCGCCCGCTGATCCGCGCCCTTTTCACCGCCGCCCGCTATCGGCCCGACCCGTCTCCCGAGAACTGACCGCGCCGATGAACGACCGCGGCGGCGGCGACCTGGTGAGGAGACCGCTGTCCCGTCCGGGGCCGGGCCGCGCGGCGGCGCTGCGGCGGCGCCATGGCCTCTACGCCACGCCCCCTCCGCTCGTCGGCTATCTCGTGCGCTCGGTCCACCGGCTGCTGCAAGCGAAGCTCGGCCGCCCGGCCGGCCTCGCCGACCCGGAGGTCCGGCTGCTCGACCTGGCGGCCGGCTCGATGCCCTTCCTGCGCGCCGCCTGGCGGCTGGCCCTGGAGGCGCACTGGCACCAGGGCGGCGAGCCGGCGGAAATCATCCGGGATCACCTCCTGCCCCACTTCCAGAGCGTCGAGCTGCTGCCGGAGGCCCACGCGCGTGGCCAGGCCGCCCTGCGGCGCTTCCTCAGAGCTCATGCCCATACCCCCGATCCCGCGGCACCGCTCCCCGGGGTCCTCGCCGACGCCCTCGCCCCCGCCCAGGAGATCCTCGACTTCCCGGCCAACGTCGTCCTCGGCAACCCGCCGTGGCGCGGCCGGTCGGAGGTCCGGGGGGAGTGGATCACCGGCCTCCTCGCCCGCTACTTCGAGGTCGACGGCAAGCCGCTCGGCGAGCGCAACTCCAAGTGGCTGGGGGATGACGCGGTCCGCTTCCTGCGCCTCGCCCAGTGGAAGATCGACCAGGCCGGGCAGGGGATCGCCGCTCTCGTCCTCCCCCATACCGGCCTCGACGCGCCGACCTTCCGCGGCCTGCGCGGCTCCCTGCTCGACAGCTTCGACGAGGTCTACGTCTTCGATCTCCATGGCAATCAGCGGAAGCGGGAGAGAAACCCGCGCGGCGGAGCGGACGAGAACGTCTTCGCCGGCATCGCCCAGGGGGCTGCGCTCTTCGTGCTGGTCAAGCGGCCGGGCCTCTCGAAGCGGGTACGGCGCGCCGACCTCTACGGCGAGCGCCGGGCGAAGCTCGCCGTCCTGGCGACCTCCCACGTCGGGACCACCGCCTGGACCGACGTCGAGCCCAGGGCGCCCTCCTACCTCTTCGTCGCCGGCGACCGCGGGATCGAGCAGGAGTACCGGCGCGGCCTCTCCCTGCCGGAGATCTTCCCCCTCTCCTCCACCGGGGTGATCACCGGCTGCGATGCCCTGGCGGTCGGCGTCGAGCGGCAGCTCCTGGAGGAACGCCTGCGCGGGCTGCGGGAGGCGGGCGCGCCGGACCGGCGGCTCGACCCCGGCCGCTGGGAGGAGCTGCGGCGCGACCCCGATTGGTCCCGGCGCATCCGGAGCTTCCTCGTCCGCCCCTTCGACCACCGCTTCCTCCTCTATGCCGACTACTTCCTGGCGCGCCCGCGCGCGGCGGTCATGGCGCACATGGAGGGGGGCGACAACCTCGCTCTCGTCGCCTGCCGCCAGGCGCGCGGCGACGTGGCGGCTCTCGTGACCCGTTCGGTCATCGGCCACAAGGCGGTCTCCGGCTATGACGTGAGCACGCTTTTCCCGCTCTATCTCGATCAAGCGGCGCCCAACCTCGCGCCGGACCTCCTCCGCCGCCTCGCCGAGCGCTACGGCGCACCGCCTTCGCCCGCAGCGGTCCTCGGCTATGTCTATGCCGTGCTCTACGACCCGGTCTACCGGACGCGCTACGACAAGCTCCTGCGAGCGGACTTCCCCCGCATCCCGTTCCCCGAGGAGCAGGAGCTTTTCCTCCGCCGCGCGGCGCTCGGCAAGGAGCTGATCGATCTCCACCTGCTCGCCGACGAGCGCCTGCGCCGGCCGCCGGTGCGCCTCGCCGGTGCCGCTCCCGGCGACTCCATCCGGAACCGCCTGGGATCGGGAGCGAGAACGCTGCTCGACTACCACCCGTCGCAAGGTCAGCTCTCTGTCAACCCCTTCGGGCTGCGCTTCGAGGGTGTGGCACCCGAGGTATTCCGCTACGAGATCGGCGGCCACGCGGTGCTCCCTGGCTGGCTGCGGGCGCGGGCCGGCCGGGTGCTCACCGCCGAGGCCGCCGCCACCTTCTGCCGGATCGCGGCCGCCCTCGGCCTCACCCTGGAGGTCCAGGCGAGGATCGCCGAGGTGGG
>DASQPA010000096.1:0-5594 GCA_035644215.1 Thermoanaerobaculia bacterium | reverse complement strand
GCCCGGCGGCCCGCCTTCCCACGGGACTGCCGGGCCGTCCACTCTCGTCCGCGAGCGGAAGGCCGACATCATGGCGCAACCGGCAGACATCCGAGCGACCCCGAAGCCGTCCCGGCAGGCCGGCTCGCCCACCCCGGCAGCGCGCCGGGAGGAGACGCCGCGCCGCCGGCTCGTCGCCGACCGCGCCGCCCGCTGGGTGGTCTCCGCCGGCGGTCTGGCCGTCGTCGTCGCCATCCTGGGCATCCTGGTCTTCATCGCCGCCGAGATCTGGCCGCTCCTCACCCGTCCCGAAGTCACGACCCGGCGCCATCTCCCCATCCCGGCCGTCGCCGGAGCCGGCGCGGTCGGTGCGGTTCTCGCCGACGAGCACCGCACCCTGGTCGCCGCCCTGACCGCCGCCGGCCAGGTCGTCGTGCTGAGCATCCGGGACGGCCAGTTGGTCTCGACGACCGACCTGTTCGCCCCGGCACCGATGCCAATGCCGAAACCGAGGCTGGTCCGGATGACGGTCGTGCCGGAGAGCCACCTGCTGGCCGGCGCGACCGCCGACGGGCGGGTGGTCCTGGCGCCGGTCCAGTTCGCGGCGACCTTCACCGGCGAGGTGCGGCAGACCGCGGCCACGGTGGGCCCGGTGGCGATCCTCACCCTGGACCCCGCCGGTCATCCGCTCCAGAGCTTCGCCGCCCAACTCGATACTGCCGGCGGCACCGGGAACGCCACGGTCGCCGCCCAGCTGGCGAGCGGCGCCCTGGCCGTCGTCCGCCGATCGAGCGAGAAAAACGAGATCACCGGCGAGACGAGCGAGAGCCTGGCGCGCCAGGAGACCCCGCTCGCCCTGCCGCTCACCGCCCTGGTCCTGGACGCCGAGGGCAAGAACCTCTACGGTGGAACAGCCGCCGGCGAGATCCTCGGTTGGCCGCTCGACGGCGCCCAGCCCGGCCCGGTGCGCACCGCCTCGGCCGGCCGCTCCGCCGTGACCGCCCTCTCTCTCTTGATCGGCGGCCGCTCGCTCCTCGTCGGCCAGGAGAGCGGCGCGATCTCGGTCTGGTTCCCCGTCCACCAGGCGGACGACAGCTATCGGATCACCCGGGTGCGTGACTTCCCGCGGCATCCGGGGGCGCCGGCGACGCCGGCGGCCATCCGTGCCTTCGCCCCCTCGCCGCGCGACAAGGGCTTCCTCGCCCTCTCCGCCGGCCGGCTGGGGCTCTACCATTCGACCTCGAACCGCACCCTGTGGAGTGGGCCGGCGCCGCTGCGGGATGGCGTCTCCCTCTTCTACAGCCCGAAGGGCGACGGCGCCTTCCTCGCGACGACGCAGAAGGTCGCCGAGCTCGACGTCGTCAACCCGCACCCCGAAATCTCCTGGGCGACCCTCTTCGGCAAGGTCTGGTACGAGGGCTACGACCACCCCGCCTGGGTCTGGCAGTCGAGCGGCGCCTCCGACGACGTCGAGCCCAAGCTGTCGCTCACCCCGCTCCTCGCCGGGACGCTCAAGGGGACGATCTACTCGCTCTTCCTCGCCATCCCCCTGGGCATCTTCGGCGCCATGTACACCTCGCAGTTCATGCACCCGGCCTACAAGCGGTACCTGAAGCCGATGGTCGAGATCATGGCCTCGCTTCCCAGCGTCGTCCTCGGCTTCCTCGCCGGCCTCTGGCTGGCGCCGCGGATCGAGCGGGTGGTGCCGGCGCTCGCCCTGATGGTCGTCGTGCTCCCCCTCCTGGTGCTCGCCGCCGGCGCTCTCTGGGAGACGCTGCCGCGCGCCTTCCGCGGCCGTTTCCCGGTCGGCAGCGAGGCCCTCCTCTTCGTCGGCGTGCTCGCCTTCGGCATCTGGCTCTGCCTCACCCTCTCGCGGCCGTTCGAGGCCTTCGCCCTCGGCGGCAACTTCCCGAGCTGGTTGACGGCGACGACCGGCCTCTCCTTCGACCAGAGGAACGCTGTCGTCGTCGGGCTCGCCATGGGCTTCGCGGTCATCCCGATCCTCTTCGCCATCGCCGAGGACGCCTTCTCGAACGTGCCGCAGAACCTCGTCGCCGGCTCCCTGGCGCTCGGCGCCGACCGCTGGCAGACGGTGACCAAGGTGGTCCTTCCCACCGCCTCGCCGGGGATCTTCTCCGGGGTGATGATCGGCTTCGGGCGGGCGATCGGCGAGACCATGATCGTCCTCATGGCGACCGGCAACACGCCGATCATGGACTGGAACCCGTTCAACGGCTTCCGCACCCTCTCGGCCAACATCGCGGTCGAGATCCCCGAGGCGCCGCACGGCGGGACGCTCTACCGGACCCTCTTCCTCGCCGCGCTCCTCCTCTTCGTCCTCACCTTCATCATCAACACGGTGGCGGAGCTCGTACGGCAGCGGCTGCGCGAGCGCTACTCGCAGCTCTGATCTGGACCCGGGAAACACTGCCATGCCCGAGACGATCTCCATCGGCGAAACCGCGACCCGCTCCGCGCTGCCACCGGCCCCCGCTCCCCGCCTGCGCGGCGGCGGGGCGGAGAGGCTGGCCCGGAACCGCCGCCGCTCCGCTTTCTTCGGCCGGGCCTTCACCTGGCTCTGCGGCGGCGCGCTCGCCTTCAATCTGTTGCTGGTGATCGGTATCCTCACCCTCCTGATCGTCAACGGCATGGGCTACTTCTGGCAGAAGGACCTCGTCCTCCTGGCGCAGAAGGACGGCAATAAGATCCTGGGGGAGGTCTGGGAGGTCGAGAAGACGCGGGCCACGGTGGACGCGAAGGCCCACGACCGCTTCCGCCTGAAGATCGGCAACCGCGACGTTTCCGGCCTCGACTTCGCCTGGCTCGACGAAAAGGACGTGGCCTCCCGTTCCTTCCCCCAGGATGCGGTGCTCCTGGAGCGGCTGGAGTATGGCAACTTCTACGGCTTCATGGCCGAGCTGCGTGCCGGCGGCCGGGTCCTCGCCACCGGCCCGGAGGCGGTGTGGAAGGCCTTCGGTCCGCTCCATGCCCGGAAGGACCAGGAGCTCGCCGCCATCCGCCAGCTCGAACGGGGAGCGATCGGCGACATCAATTACGAGATCGAGCATCTGCGCCTGGCCAGGAAGCGCCTCGACGCGGCGTCTCTTCCCGCGGCCGAGAAGGCGCGCCAGGCGGCCGCCCTCGACAGCCAACTCGAACGCCGGCAGGCGGCCTACCAGCAGCTCGCCGACCGCCTGGCCCGGATGCGCCAGGCGTTCTCGGCCGAGACCCTGGTGATGCGGACGGCCGGCGGCGAGAACAAGGAGATGCCGGTGGGGAACGTCGTCCACGCCTACCGGCCGAACGCCCTGGGCGTTTTCGCCCGTCTCCGGCTCTATCTCTACCGGCTCTGGGAGTTCGTCACCGCCGACCCGCGCGAGTCGAACACCGAGGGGGGGATCTTCCCCGCCATCTTCGGCACCGTCATGATGGTCTTCCTGATGTCGATTGCCGTCGTTCCCCTGGGGGTGCTCGCCGCTCTCTATCTGCGCGAATATGCCAAGCAGGGGCTCCTCGTGCGCATCGTGCGGATCGCCGTCAACAACCTGGCCGGGGTGCCGTCGATCGTCTTCGGCGTCTTCGGGCTGGGGTTCTTCGTCTACCTGATCGGCGGCTCGATCGACCGCCTGTTCTTCGCCGACGCTCTCCCCACTCCGACCTTCGGCACCGGCGGCATCCTGTGGGCGGCCTTGACCCTGGCGCTCCTCACCGTACCGGTCGTCATCGTGGCGGCGGAGGAGGGATTGGCGGCGGTGCCGCGCATCGTGCGCGAGGGCTCGCTCGCCTTGGGCGCCACCAAGTTCGAGACCCTCTGGCGGGTGGTGCTGCCGGCCGCCGCGCCGGGCATCCTGACCGGCATGATCCTCGCCATGGCGCGCGCCGCCGGCGAGGTGGCGCCGCTGATGATCGTCGGCATGGTCAAGCTCGCCCCCTCCCTCCCGCTCGACCACCATTTCCCCTACGTCCACCTGGAGCGCAAGTTCATGCACCTGGGTTTCCACATCTACGACGTCGGCTTCCAGAGCCCCAACGTCGAGGCCACCAAGCCGATCGTCTTCGCCACCGCCCTCCTTCTCATCCTGGTGGTGACGCTCACCAACCTCGCCGCCATCGCTCTGCGCAACCATCTGCGGAGGAAGTACGCGGGGAGCGCGATCTAGTCTTTCCGGCCCCTGGAGAATGCGAGAATGACCGAGATCGACACGGCCCGCCGACACGCCATGCCCGAATCGCACCCGCACCCGCCCTTGGCCCCGGCCGCCGCCGCCCCCGTTCTACCCGAACCGGCGCGCGATCCGGCGCTCGACCCGGGGATCGTCGACCCGATCCTCTCGATCGAGCACCTGTCGCTCTGGTACGGGGCGAAGCAGGCCTTGAACGACATCTCCCTCGCCATTCCGGAGAAGAAGATCACCGCCTTCATCGGCCCCTCGGGCTGCGGCAAGTCGACCCTCCTGCGCTGCATCAACCGGCTGAACGACCTGGTCGACGGGGTGAGCATCGAGGGCGAGATCCGGTTTGAGGGGGGGAACATCCAGGACCCGCAGGTCGACATCAACCTGCTGCGCAAGCGGATCGGGATGGTGTTCCAGAAGTCGAACCCCTTCCCCAAGTCGATCTACGAGAACGTCGCCTACGGCCCGCGCATCCAGGGGATCAACAAAAAGCGCGAGCTGGACGAGATCGTCGAGACGAGCCTGAAAGGCGCCGCCCTCTGGGACGAGGTCAAGGACCGCCTGCACGAAAGCGCCTTGGGGATGTCGGGCGGCCAGCAGCAGCGCCTCTGCATCGCGAGGGCCATCGCCGTCGAGCCCGAGGTGATCCTCCTGGACGAGCCCTGCTCGGCCCTCGACCCCATCGCCACGGCACGGGTCGAGGAGCTGATGCAGGATTTGAAGGAGAAGTACACCCAGGTGATCGTCACCCACAACATGCAGCAGGCCTCCCGCGTCTCCGACTACACCGCCTTCCTTTACCTGGGCGAGCTGATCGAGTACGGCGGGACCGAGAAGCTCTTCCTGAATCCGGTCAAGAAGCAGACCGAGGACTACATTACGGGGCGGTTCGGGTAGGGCTTCCTCGATTCGATCTCCCCAAGGAGGCGAGCCGCATTTCGGCGCGGGTCCTTCAATCCGTCGCTGAAGAGAACGGCTCGAATTCCAATTCGAGCGGCTCCAATTCGAAATCAAGGCGTAAGAATTCGAATTCGAGTGGCTTGAATTCGGAATCGAGGCGTAAGAGTTCTAATTCAAGCCGCTCGAATTGCAATTCGAGGCGTTTTGAGGGGCTCCAGACCGCCTCCATACCGCCGTGAGGCCGGTCCGGAGGCTTGCCAAGGCGGGTGCCGCCTCCCTAAGCCCGCGGGCGTCGAGCGCGGCGTTTGTGTTGCCGGACGCTACAGCCTCCAGATCGCCGGCACCAGCGCCACGATCAGGAAGTAGGCGAGGAGGAAGAGCGGCAGCCCCACCTTCAGATAGTCGCGGAAGGTGTAGCCGCCCGGGCCCATCACCAGGATGTTGACCGCGTGGCCCAGGGGGGTTAAGAAGGCGAGCGAGGTCGCGAGGGCCACCCCCATGGCCATGGCGCGCGGGTTGGCGCCGATCTGCTGGGCGGTC
>DASQPA010000095.1:0-3356 GCA_035644215.1 Thermoanaerobaculia bacterium | reverse complement strand
GGCCTGGACGTCCCCGTCGTCGACGTTGGCGACGTTCTGGACGTAACGTCCCGCCCCCTCGACGAGCCCGGCGACGCTCGGCCAGAGGAGGAGGATGGAGAAGAGGAGTCCCCAAGGCACCGCACTCCCACCGCGGCGCAGGCGGGGACCCAGGGCCACGGCGGCGGCTTCGAGGCCGAGCATGCCTAAGAGAATGACGAAGGGGAAGAGGGGGAAGTAGTAGCGGCCGAAGTTGCCGGCGATCAGGCCGTGGCCCAGGGGGCTCATCAGTGAGTAGCCGAGCGGCAGGGCGAGGACCCAGAGAGCGGGCAGGAGCCCACGGTCGCGCGGCGTGCCGAGCCCTGCGACCAGCCGAGCCACTCCGCCGCCCGCCAGGAGGACCATGTAGGGCTGCGGCTGGAAGAGGATGCCCAGGACGACGTGGAGGTACTGCTGACTGGGCAGGAAGCGCTGGAGCGAATTCCCCTTGACCGCGAAGGTGGTGGGGAGGAACGAGCCGCCGGCCAGCCGGTAGAAGAGGAACGAGCCGGCGAGGGCGAGGACGGCGAGGCCCAGGCCCTGGACGAGCGGCCGCAGCCGGGGTCGGGTCAGAGTGAGGCCGCGCTCGCCCTGCCGGAAGACGAGCAGGCGGTCGACCGCGGCGAGGAGGATCAGGAGCACCCCCTCGGGCCGCGCCAGGGCCGCCAGGGCGAAAACCGGGAAGGAGAGCGGCGGCCGGTCCGGAGCGGCGCGCTCGCGCAGGTGGAGGAGCGTCCCCCAGAGCGAGAGGAGGATGAAGAGCGGGACCTCCATCCCCGAGAGGGCCGACCAGACGAGCGGGCCGGTGGCGAGAGTCAAGGCGCCGGCCAGGGTGGCGAGGCCGGGGGGGAGACCGAGCGCGAGCGCCAGCCGCCGGGTGGCGTCCACCCCCGCCAGGTAGAGGGCGATGCCGGCGAGCTGCACCCAGAGGTAGACGCTCCCGGGGAGGACGAAGAGGAGAGCGAGGAGCGCCGTCCACAGCGGGGCGGTCGAGCCGGTGACGATCTGCCCCGGGTTGTAGGAGAGGCCGCGGCCGGCGGCCAGGTTCCTCGCGAACTGGAGGTGGATGAAGCTGTCGTCCAGGGGGAAGCCCAGGCCGCGGGTGTGGACCTCGGCCGCCAGGTAGCCCAGGCAGACGAGGAGCCCGGCGGCGAGCAGCGGCCAGGACGTGCCGGTCCGGGGGGCCGGTGCGGGGGAGGGGGGAGCGAGACTCATGAAGGTCTTAGCATATGACGGCTTCTCAGGTATCATCACCTGCCCGATGTCCTCGCCCAGTTTCGCTCTCCGCCTGCGGCGCGCCGCGCGCATCGCCCTCTACGGCAGCGTCCTCCTCGCCTGCGCCATCGCCGCCGGCCTGGTCGCCGTGATCAACCGCCCGATGCAGGCGCGGGAGAGCGAGCTGTGGATCCTGACCGATTACAAGACCCTGCCGGAGACCCGGCTCCTCCAGCACTACGTGCAGATCGACACCACCCCGACGACCGGCGACGAGCGGCTCGGCGCGCGCTTCCTGGCCGACCGGCTGGCCGAGGCCGGCATCCCCTCCCACATCGAATACCTGAACGGCCGCCACGCCAATCTCTGGGCGATCCTCGAGGGGGAACGCCCGGAAGCACTGGTCCTCCACAACCACATCGACGTCTCGTCGGTCAACCCGAGCGAGTGGTGGGTGCCGCCCTTCGAGGGGCGCATCCAGCTGCCCTGGATCTTCGGCCGCGGCGTCTTCGACATGAAGAGCGTCGCCATCGCCCAGCTCCAGGCCCTGATCGACCTGAAGAAGAGCGGCATCAAGCCGAAGCTCTCGGTCATCTTCCTCGCCACCGGCGGCGAGGAGTATGGCAGCTTCCTGGGGACACAGTGGATTCTCCAGCAGCATCCCGAGCTGGTGCGCCGCTTCCACGCCGTGATGACCGAGGGCGGGACGGTCGAGGCGCGAACGCGGAGCGAAATCAAGTACTGGGGGACGGAGTTTGCCCAGAAGCGCTTCGTCGACCTCGTGGTCTGCTCGCACGACCGCGCCCCCTTGGAGTCGATCAAGGACTGGTTGAACCAGCACCACACGCTCACCAACCTCCACGTCGTGCCCGAGGTGGCGGCGATCCTGCCCGCCTACGCGAAATCGCGCGACAGCTCGGAGCTGCGCGACGTCCTCACCTCGCGGCGGATGCTCGCAGACGTCCGCGCCTACCGCAAGCTCCCCGCCTACGTGCAGTCGATGTTCCGCAACGAGGCGGTCCCCTTCCGCATCCAGCAGACCGCGGATGGCGACTGGGAGCTGACCATCAAGTTCCACCTCCTGCCCGGGGTCGAGCTGGCCGACGTGCGCGACGAGCTGGTGCCGCCCTGGCTCCTGCACGGCCTCACCGCCACCCTGCGTGAGCTGCCGACGGCGCGCCACGGCAGCCCCGTCGACCATCCCATCCTCAAGGTGATCCAGGCGGAGGTCGAGTCGCGCCACCCGGGAGCCACGGCGGGCCCCATGTTCCTCTCCTGGACGGCGACCGACTCGCGCTTCTTCCGCCAGGCCGGGATCCCCTCCTACGGCTTCTCCCCCTTCCTCATCATGACCACCGACACCCTCCAGGTCGACGCCGCCAACGAGCGCATGGCTCTCCCCGGATTCGTCGAGGGGGTGCACCTCTACTCCGCGGTGCTCCATCGCCTGCTCGTTGACACAAAGTGGTAGCCAGGGATGTCATTTTTTGTCGAAGCCGGAAGCTAACTGTCGGGAAACAAGTGGCTTAAAGGGATAGAAAGGTTGGCATAGACTCTGCTACTTCCCCTCTCCCGACAAGCCTATGGAATAAGCCATGGGAAAGGAAAATGCAGGACGCGGGGAGGAGCACATAATGTTGAAGAGAATGCGGAATCGGGAGCGGGGCTTTACGCTGATCGAGCTGCTGATCGTCGTCGCCATCATCGGCATCATCGCGGCGCTGCTCATTCCGAACTTCCTGGACGCCTTGCAGAAGGCGAAGCAGAAGCGGACCGTGGCCGACATGAGGAACGCCGGTACCGCCATGTTCTCCTGGCTGACCGACCAGGTCGGCGCCGCCGCCGCCGGCGCCGCCTCCACCACGGTCGACCTCGGCAGCTACGGCACGGCGACGACGGGGGACAACCTGACCACGGTGCTGGTGCCCCAGTACCTGCAGTCGGTCCCGGTCGTCGACGGCTGGAAGACCAACTTCGACTATTACCTGAAGACCGCCAAGCCGCTCGACCCGCAGGTCATGGCGATCCACAGCTACGGCCGCGACAAGGCCAAGCAGCTGACCAGCGGCATCAACGTCACCTCCTTCGATCCCACCGACTACGACCAGGACATCCTCTGGGCC
>DASQPA010000094.1:0-13370 GCA_035644215.1 Thermoanaerobaculia bacterium | reverse complement strand
CATGCCGGCGCTCAACGCCGAGCTCCGGCTCCTCCCCGGGCCGGTGGGGGCGATCGTCGGCGGCTCGTCGATGGGGGGGCTCGCCGCGTTCTACGCCCACTTCCGCTATCCCCAGGCGTTCGGCGGGGCGCTCGTCATGTCCCCCTCCTTCTGGGTCGAGGGGAACAAGATCCTGGAGTGGGTGGTCGACCAGCCCACGCCCGAGGTGTCGCGCATCTACCTCGACTGCGGGGCGAAAGAAGGGCGGGGGACCCTGCTGCCGATCGTGGCCGCCATGGCCGCCCACCTGGCGGGCCGCGGCTACGAGGGCGATCGGCTGCTATGGCGGCCGGATCCCAAGGGGGGGCACCACGAGGCGAGCTGGCGGCGCCGGCTGCCCAAGGCGCTGCGCTTCCTCTATAGATGAGGCGCGTGGTAGGCCTGGCTGGCGCCGATCCAGGTCTTGTCCTTGTTGAAGTCGACCCCCATCATCGCGCCCTTGCTCATCCGCACCAGGTTGTTGATCAGCCGGGGGCGGTCGTCCTCCTCGGGTCAGACGAACATCATCCGCACCTCGGCCTTGGCGCCCCCGTCGGGGGTCTCGACGAGCGGTGCGTAGTCGACTTTGCGCTGCAGGATGTAATCCTGCGGCCGGTCGAGCGAGCGCAGACGCTCGGCCGTCACCCCCACCTCGACGCCGAGGCCGGCGAAGGAGTAGAGCGGCTTTAGCACATAGTGATCGAGGTCCGGCGGCAGCTCCTGGAGGTCGGAGACGAACCAGGCTTGCGGGGCATAGCGGCTGTGCAGGAAGGGAAGCGAGAACTTGCTGATCTTCAGAAACCAGTTGGGATGGCCGACCCAGGTGGCGGCGAGGTCGCGCTGGAAGAGCGGCCCCAGGTCGAGGCCCTTGCGGGCCGCCTCGTCGAAGATCACCCGGTTGTAGATCCGGTGGATCGGCACCTCGCGGCCGTTCTTTCGATAGAAGAGATCCCGGCCGCGCACCGTCACCTGGTCGACTCCCACGATCTCGATCCCCACCAGGCGCTCGGTCAGCGCGAAGTCGACCCGGGTCTTCTGCTTCTCCGGCTCGATCTCCAGGAGGATGACGTTTTCCGGGTCCGCGCCGCCGACGATCACCTGGCGCAGATAATCGGCGTAGGTCCCCTCGTCGAGCCCGGCGAAGTAGGGGGTCCAACCGGCCGGCATCGCCGGGTAGAGGGAGCGGTAGCCGCGGTCGAGCAGCCACTGGAAGCCATAGAGCGAGGGGAAGCCCTGGAGCTCGATCAGCCGCGGCACGATCTCATCTGTGCCCTCAGGGTCCTGCACGAGCGCGAAGTCGACCTGCAGGAAGACCGGGCGTCCCTCGTCGCCCGGGACGGCGAGCCCCGGCGGCACCGCCCGGGAGGCCTCTTCAAGGTACGCCGGCGAGGTGACGGCGGCGACGATCTCGTTCGCCGCCTCGGCCAGCTGCGCCGTCAGCCTCTCGGAGAGGAAGAGCGGGGTCTCGCAGATGCGGAAATCGATGGGGAAGCCGGCGGCAGCGTCCAGATCGTTCCGGAGCGCCGCGTAGCGCTCGGCGGTGAAACCGGCGTTGAACGCCCGGCGCAGCTCGGGGACCATGGCGTGCGCTCCCTAGACGTCGGTGAGGCCCAGGTGGGTCTCTTCGACGATATGGTCGACGACGCTCCGCAGGTCGTTCGACTGGTAGAAGGCTTCGAGCTGGCGGTCGGCGCCGGTACCCAGGCGCAGGATCTCGTGGACGAACCCGATCTCCTTGCGGCTCCCCAGCTCGTCGACCACGTCGTCCACGAACTCCAGGAGCTCGTGGATCAGGGTGACGCAGGAGACCTCCTCCGATTTGCCGAAGTCGATCAGCTTGCCGGAAATGCCGTAGCGCGCCGCCCGCCACTTGTTCTCGTTGAGCAGGATGCGCCGGTAGAGCCGGAACCCCAGGTTCTGACGGATGAGCTTCGACAGCTTGACCGTCACCGCCTGGATGAGCGCCGCCAGAGCGATCGTCTCGTCGATCCGCATCGGGACGTCGCAGATGCGGAACTCCAGGGTGTCGAAGAAGGGGTGCATCCGGATGTCCCACCAGATCTTCTTGGCGTTGTCGATGCAGTGGGTCCTGACCAGCAGCTTGATGTAGTTGTCGTACTCGGCGAGGCTCCCGAAGTAGTCGGGGATACCGGTCCGCGGGAAGCGGTCGAAGATCTTGCTGCGGTAGGACTTCAAGCCGGTGTTCCTGCCCTGCCAGAAGGGCGAGTTGGTCGACAGGGCGAAGATGTGCGGCAGGAAGTAGCGGGCCGCGTTCATGATGTGGATGGCCAGGTCCCGGTCGTCGATGCCGACGTGGACGTGAAGACCGAAGATCAGGTTTGCCCGCGCCACCTGCTGGAGGTCCTCGATGATCTCCTTGTAGCGCGGGGAGGCGGTGATCTTCTGGTCGCGCCAATGGGAGAAGGGGTGGGTGCCGGCCGCGGCGATGGTCAGGCCGTTCTTGCGCGCCAGGGCCGCCAGGTTGCTGCGCAGGGCCACGACCTCCTGCCGCGCCTCGCCGATGTCCTGGCAGATCTTCGTCCCCACCTCGATGACCGACTGGTGGAGCTCGGGCTTCAGCTGGTCCTTCAAGATCCCCTCGCCGGTGTCCATCAGGTGCTGCACGTGGGAGCGCAGGGCGCGGGTCTCCGGGTCGATGAGCTGGAACTCCTCCTCGATTCCCAGGGTGAAGGGCTGGATCTGCGCCATGACGTTTCCCCGGCGGCCGGTCTACCTCGTCGGGACTGGCTCGGCCGTCGTCTCGGCCGTTTGGGGGGTCGCCGGCTTGGCGGTGACGAACTCGCCCCATTCGATCCGCGCCTGCCCGGGGGTGTACTCCCGGGCGCGCTCGATCGCCAGGTTGGCGGCGGCCTCGACCACCCACTCGAAGTTCTCCCGGCCGATCGAGGCGAGGTCGGCGTCGGGGGCCGGGTTGCAGAAGTCGATGGCATAGGGGATGCCGTCGCGCACCGCGAGCTCGACCGTGTTGAAGTCGTAGCCCAAGGCCAGGTTGAGCTTCATGACGTCGCCGTGCAGACGTTCGTAGAGCCGCGGCTCGATGGGCTCCGGGTTCTGCACGTAGCGCAGGTGGTGCGGCTGGCGCGGGTCGTAGCGCATGATGCTCACGTCCTTGCGGCCGATCGAGTAGCAGCGGAAGTACTCGGAAAAGACGATCTCCTCCTGGAGCATCATCACCAGGTCGCCGGTCTGGCCGTAGACGAGGAGGAGCTCCTCGGCGCTCTTCACCCGGTAGACGTGCTTCCAGCCGCCGCCCGCGTGCGGCTTGAAGTAGGCCGGGAAGCCGATGTAGGAGAAGATCGCCTGCCAGTCGAGCGGGTAGGCGAGGTTGCGCATCGACTTCTCGCTGGTGTCCGGCGGGTGCTGATTCGAGGGCAGGAGCACCGTCTTGGGGACGGCGACGCCGATCTTGGTCGCCAGGCAGTTGTTGAAGAACTTCTCGTCGGCGCTCCACCAGAAGGGGTTGTTGATCACCGCCGTGCCGTTCAGGGCGGCGTTCTTCAGATAGGCGCGATAGAAGGGGATGTCCTGGGAGATGCGGTCGATGATCACGGCATAGCCCGAGGGCTCGCCCTGCACCAGCTTGTCGATGCGCACCGGCTCGGCGACGATGCCGTCCACGCGCTTGCTGTTCACCCGCTCGATGAAGGCCCAGGGAAAGGTATCCTCCTGGCCGAACAGGATGCCGACTTTCTTCATCATCGTCCGTCCTCTCGCTCGAAAGCGGTTCGGGGCTCCTCCTCGGACCGCATCTGGACCGAGAAACATACCATAGGCCGGCCGCCGGGCCGGCGCCCGTGCTATCTATATAAGGATGGACATCGTTCTGCTCGACGACCGCGGCCGGCTCTTCCTCTCCCCCCGGATCGAGGCCTGGGAGCCGCTCTCGGAGCATGGCATCTCGGTGGTGTTCGACCTGGACGGCGATCTCGACAACTGCATCCCCACCACCCCCAACCAGGTCCTCTACGTCTACTTCCCCATCTTCGACGAAGACCTCCCCGACCTGCCGAAGCTCCACGCCGTGGCCAAGCTCGGCGCCGACATGGTCGAGGCCGGCCACAGGGTGTTGTCGCACTGCGGCATGGGGTTCAACCGTTCGGCGCTCGTCGCCGGATTGATCCTCGTCCACCTGGGCTTCAGCGGCCCCGAGGCGGTGGCGCACCTCCGCTCCAAGCGCCCCGGCGCCCTCTTCAACACGGTCTTCGCCGACTACCTGCTGTCGCTCGCCGGCCCTCCGGGCATGCCCTGATGGCCCTCTCCTCGACGATCTACAGCTTCGACGTCGACCTGGCCGACGCCGATCGGGGGGTCTACGAGACCCTGGCGCTGCGCCTCGCGCTCCACCCCTCGGAGACCGCCGAGCACCTCCTCACCCGCCTCCTCGCCTACTGCCTGGAGTACGAGGAGGGGATCGCCTTCTCGAAGGGCGGGGTTTCCGAGGGGGATGAGCCGGCGGTCTCGATCAAGGACCCGACCGGCCGCTTCCGCGCCTGGATCGAAGCCGGCATCCCCGACGCCGCCCGTCTCCACCGGGCGGCCAAGGCCGCGGGACGGGTGGCCGTCTACACTCCCGAGGACCCCACCCGCGCCCTGCGGCGGCTCGCCGGCGAGACCATCCACCGCGCCGCCGAGATCCCCTTCTACGCCCTGGACCCCGTCCTGATCGCCGCCCTCGCCGCCCAGCTCGAACGGCGCCAGGCGCTCTCCCTCTCGGTCAGCGGCCGCCATCTTTACCTGACCGTCGGGGGCCGGAGCCTCGACGGGGCGGTGGTGGAGCATCGGCTGGGTTGATCTCCCGGTTCCTATCGAGCCACTCGCAGCCTCTCCCCCACCCCCTTCAGGTCCTCCACCAGCTGCGCCCGGGCGGCCTCGCGCTGGTCGGGCTCCGGCATGCGCAGGATGGCCGAGGGGTGGAGGGTCGCCGTGATCGGCGCCCAGGGGCTGTCGAAGAACTGCCCGTGGTTGCGGGTGAGGCGGAACTGGTTGCCGAGGAGCGACTGGGCGGCGGTCGCGCCGAGGCAGACGATCACCCGGGGTTGGACGATCGCGAGCTCGGCCTCCAGCCAGGGGTGGCAGGCCCGGACCTCGCCCAGGGTCGGCTTCTGGTGGATACGGCGCGTACCCCGCGGCTCCCACTTGAAGTGCTTGACGGCATTGGTGATATAGACCTCCTCCCGCGGGATGCCGGCCTCGGCCAGAGCCTCGTCGAGCACCTTGCCGGCCGGCCCCACGAAGGGTCTTCCGGTCAAGTCCTCCTGATCCCCCGGCTGTTCGCCGATGAAGAAGGCCCAGGCGCCCCGGGGGCCTTCTCCCATCACCGCCTGGGTCGCCTTCTTGTAGAGGTCGCAGGCGGTGCAGGACTGGGCGGCGCGGGCGAGTGCCGGCAGGGTTGGGCGCTCCGGCAGGAACGCGGCGGCTCCTGTGGGACCGGGGGGCTGTGGATGTTCGAAGAGCAGATGGTTTTTCTCTCTGGGCACGTTCCGTTCCTCCTCGGAGACATGCCTCTACAAAAGATATGCCACCCGGATGAGGAGGAGTGGCGGACCCTCCATCCGTCTCCGGCGGGGGGTCGACCGCCGTCACAGGGATGTCACGGTTCCTCGGGAGTGCTACACTCCATCTACGAGTACCGCGTCACTTTTCTTGTAGTTTTTGAACCTGCGGAGCTATACCGCCGGGGGGCGGTCCCAAGGCTTCGCATATCTGAAGGGAGAGTCTGTCATGCGCTACACCACGTCCCACAAGTATTTCCGCCTCGTTGCCGTCATCGCCGTGTTGCTCGCCGCCAACTTCGTCCTGCTCCCGGCCGCCGAAGCCCGCGGCCTCTCCGGCTCCCGTCCGGCGGTGCAAAGCACCAACTACTTCGAAGCCGCCCTCGCCTGGATGACCGATCTGCTGGGTCTCGGGCACGCAAGTCGCCCGGCCGCACCGGCTCACCTGTCGGCTGCCAGTCTGACGGGCGGCACAGGTGGTGGTGGCGTCAAATACGTTCCCAACACGGGTCCGTGTATTGATCCCAACGGCAATTACGGCTGCAGCCCAACGAGCTAACTGGCTGGCCCTGAAAAATTTTGTGCTGGACCGGTCGTTTTCGTCATCGAGATGTTTTGAGGAGGAATATGCCATGCTGAACGATCATCCTACCGCTGAAGCCTTCGCAGGCTTTCTGCGAAGCCCCTCTCATCCGGATCGCCGCGCCCAGAACGCGCAGGCCCTTCGGCACCTGCTCGCTGGCTGTTCGATCTGTCGCGACCAGTTAGCGGTGATGGGATGGACAAGTAGCCGGCTGGAGCGTTTGGTTCATCTAGCTGGCGGTTCCTCTCAAGAGCTGGAGGCGGAGCGGCCGGTCCAGGGTTATGACTACGAACAGGCTTTTGGCAAGGCTGAGTGGGCGGTGTCCGAGCTCCTGGCGTCTGCCCCCCAGCAGTCTCAAGCCACAGAACAGCTCATGGCCGAGTTGCAAAACACTCCGGCCAGCGATCAGAAGTCGATTCTGAAGAAAGATCAGCGCTTTGCCAATCCTCAGGCCGTGAAACGGCTCATCGATTGCAGTCACCAAGAGCGCTACCAAGATCCAGAAAAGATGCTGCACTGGGCAGAGTTGGCGCACGCTCTCTCCACCCGCTGCGACGAAAAGGCGGCGGGAGGCAAAGCCAGGCTGGCCGATCTTCGCGCCCGTTCGGGGAGCCAACTCGGCAACGCCCTGCGCGTCGCGGGCCGTCTCCACGAGGCCCGGGAAGCCATGATGCAGTCCTGGGAGCAGCTCAGGCAGGGAACAGGGGATCCACTTCTCCGCGCTCAACTGATGGAGCAGATGGCCTCACTCCATACCTTCGAGCGTTCTTTCACGGCCGCCATCAGCATCCTCGACGAGGCTGCCGAAATCTATCGCGAGCTCGGCGAAAGCCATTTTCTGGCAAGGACGCTGGTACAGGCGGCCATTGCCAGCCTCTATGCCGGCGAGCCGGAAAATTCCATCCATCTTCTCAACCGAGCGATCCCGCTGATCGATCATGAGGAAGATCCACATCTCCTCCTTGCTGCCTGTCACAACCTCGTCCTGGGCTACATCGATCTCGACCAGCCGGAGCGGGCACTGGATCTCTATTCCCAATCCCGCGAGCTCTACAAGGACTTCAAGGATTCGCTGATCCTGCTGCGCTCCGCCTGGCAGGAGGGGCGGTTGCTGCGCGACCTTGGACATCTGCAGGTCGCCGAAACGGCTCTGCTGCGGGCGCGCCAAGGCTTCATGGAACGCGGATTGGCCTACGAGGTCGCCGTGGTGTCTCTCGATCTAGCTTCCGTCTATGTGCGGCTCGGAGCTCTGGAGGAACTGCGCCAGACGCTGACCGAGACGATGCCGATCTTCCGTTCCTTGCGGATCGGCCGAGAGGCACTGGGAGCCCTCATCCAGCTGCAGCAGGTCGCGCATCAGGAGCACCAGGCTCTGGAGTTGATCCGCGAGGTCACAGCCCGGCTCGAGAAGTTGTCCGGCGGCGCGCCGCTCCGGCCATAAGCAGGGCCAGGTGGAGGACGCCGCCAGGCCGGGCGGCGTCCTCCGTTCGATCTGCGGCCATCCCTCTCTCCTCTTCTCCTCTGTTCAATCCCCTTCCGCGTTCCTCCAGTCGCTCCAGGAAGAACCGCCAGACCCGGTCGCTCTATGCGCATATTTGTACTTGGCTATAACTATCTATATCTTATGGCCCAGAGACGTCACGGGGCTGTCACGCTTGCAGGGGGGTGGTACACTCTAGCTAAGAGTACCGTGTCGCCTTTTCTTTGAAGTTTTGACCCGCGGGGTTCTACCGCCGGGGGGCGGTGTAAGCCCTGCTTATCTGAAGGGAGAGTCTGTCATGAGCCACAAGAATTTCCGCCTTGCTTGCGTCGTCGCCACCATTCTGGTCGTCACTTTCGCCCTGCTCCCGACCGCTGAAGCCAGAGACCTTTCCGGCTCCCGGCCGACCGTCCATGGCACCACAGACTGGTTCGGTGCCGCCATGGCCTGGATGGCCGACCTGCTGAATCCCGGCCACGGCAGCGCGACAGGGCTGCGTCATCAATCGAGCGCCGTGACCACGATCCCGGGTGGCACGACACAGATGAAGCCGAACACCGGGGCGTGCATCGACCCCATGGGTGGTTCTACCCACTGCACGTCGTAACTTGCCTGGGAGGGGGCGGTTGACGCCCCCTCCTGTCAGCCTACCCAGATCGGGCTGTGATTTTGATTTGGAGCGGAGGAGATGAGATGTTTGAAGAACACCCAACTCCCGAAGATCTCGAGCGCTTCGTGCGAAGCGCCTCTAGTCCTTCCGGCGCTATTAAGAATGCCCAGTTGATCCGGCACCTGCTGTCCGACTGCGCCACCTGCCACGATGGCCTGAGCGCCTTGGGTTGGGACGCGAATCGACTTGATCGTCTCCTGCGTCTACCTGGCACGGATGAAAACGCCGCCGATGCCGGTAGCAATAACCCTTACAACTACGATGAGGCTTTTGCGAGTACCGCGCGGACGATCGACGAGTTCTTCGCGGCAGACCAGCCCGCGACGCAATCGCCGGAGGTTTTGTTGGCCGAGCTGGTCCCGTTGGACGAGCGCGAGCAGATCCGGTCCGCAGGGAACGAGCCCAGGTTCGCCAGCCCTCAGCTCGTACGATGGCTCGTCGAGCGCAGCCACGCCTCACGGTACGAGGATGCGGAGAAAATGCTCCACTTGGCCCTGCTCGCCCAGACCGTGGCGGAGGCTTGCTCGACCGATTCAGTGGGCGGCGAGCGCCGGCTGGCCGATCTCCGAAGCCGCGCCTGGGGCCAACTCGGGAACTCCCTCCGGGTCAGCGGGAAGCTCTTGGAGGCTGAAGAAGCGCTGGCGACAGCAAGCCGCTACTGTGATGCGGGGACGGGCGATCCGCCGACTCGTGCACGCCTTTTTGAACAGCGGGCTTCTCTCCAGATCTTCCAGAGAAACTTCGAAAAGGCCACCGAAATGGCCGACGCGGCTGGGCGAATCTACCGAGACCTGGAGGAAACCCACCAGCTGGCCAGCACCCTCGTGCAGAAGGCGATCGCGTCGCTCTATGCGGGCAAGGCTCAGCAGGCCGTTTCCATTCTCAATCAGGCGATTCCCTTGATCGACCAGGAGGAGGATCCGCACCTGCTCCTTGCCGCCTGTCACAACATGGTTCATGGCTATATCGATCTCGATCAACCAGAGCATGCCCTGGCTCTCTACTTCAAATTCCATGAGCTCTACAAGGAGTTCAAGGATGCGTTGATCTTGCTGCGCGCCTCCTGGGAAGAGGGAATGCTGCTACGCGACCTCGGTCACTTACGCGCTGCCGAAACAGCGCTGCTACGGGCTCGCAAGGGATTCATGGAACGGGGACTCGCCTATGAGGTGGCAGTCGTTTCCCTTGACTTGGCTGCCGTATACGTCAAGCTGGGCGCCGTCGAGGAGCTCAAGGAGACGGTGGCGGAGACGCTGCCGATCTTCCGGTCGTTGCGAGTTGGCCGTGAAACCCTCGCGGTCCTGATTCAGCTGCAGCAAGTCGCCGACCAGGAGCATCAGGCTCTCGAACTGATCCGAGTCCTTGCCACCCGTTTGGAGCATCTGCCGAATCGGACCCTGCTCAAGTAGATCTTGCGGCGGCGGGTGACGATACCCGCCGCCGCCCACCTCCTGCCACGCTTCTTTCGTTATCTGCCGATTGACCCCGGCATCCCGAGGTGCGATGCTACCGCACCGAATGCATCCAGCGCTGAGAGCTTTCCGCTAGGCAGCGCCAACTCGCAGCGGGGGGGGGCCATGACTGCCACGGTGACGATGACCCAGGCGGAGCGCGCCAACCAGCGCAATGCCGTGCTGGCCGGCTTCCTCGGCTGGACGCTCGACGCGTTCGACTTCTTCGTCCTCACCTTCGTCATCAACGACGTCGCCAAGTCCTTCGGCACCACCCGGCCGAACGTCGCGCTAACCATCACCCTGGCCCTCGCCATGCGGCCGGTCGGAGCGATCGTCTTCGGGATGATGGCCGATCGCATGGGCCGGCGCCTGCCGCTGATGCTGAACGTGCTCTTCTACGCCGTCATCTCCGTCCTCTCGGGCCTGGCGCACTCCTATACGACCTTCCTCGTCCTCCGCATGCTGTTCGGCGTCGCCATGGGGGGAGAGTGGGGGGTCGGCGCCTCGCTGGCGCTCGAATCGGTGTCCTCCCGCTGGCGCGGGCTGTTCTCGGGCCTGCTGCAGGAAGGCTACGCGATGGGCAACCTGCTCGCCGCCCTGGCCTTCCGCACCGTCTACGTTCCCCTCTCTGCCAGCCATCCGGACTCCGCCTGGCGCGTCCTCTTCTTCTTAGGCGGCCTGCCGGCGCTCCTCACCCTCTTCATCCGCGCCAAAGTGAAGGAGCCCGCGGCCTGGCACGAGCACCGCACCGACTGGACGACCTACCGGCGCTCGCTCTTCCAGCATGGGCCGCGCTTCCTCTATCTCGTGCTTCTCCTCGCGTTCATGAACTTCATCTCGCACGGCACCCAGGACATGTACCCGACGTTCCTCGCCCGGCAGCGGGGGCTCACCCCGGGGCAGATCGCCAACATCACCATGCTGTCCATGGTCGGCGCCATTCTGGGCGGGCTGGCCTTCGGGTATTACTCGGATCGTACCGGCCGCCGGCGGTCGATGGTCACCGCGGCGCTCGGCGCGCTCGCCGTCGTGCCGCTATGGATCGCGGCGCCGAGCACCGCGCTCATCGTCCTCGGCGTCGTCCTCATGCAGTTCTTCGTCCAGGGCGCCTGGGGGGTCGTGCCGGCGCACATGAACGAGCTCTCCCCCGGGGCGCTGCGCGGCTTTTTCCCCGGGTTCGCCTATCAACTGGGCGTCCTCTGCGCCTCGAGCATCACGTTCTTCGAGTCGCTCCTGGGCGAGCACTTCACCTACGCGCAGGCGATGGGAGGGCTCGCCGCGATCGTCATGGTCGGCGGCGCGATCGTCATCTTCTTCGGCCCGGAGGCGCACGGGGTGACGTTCCGCCGGACACCGCACGGCGACGGCCCCTCCTGAGACCGGACGGTCCCGGGAGCCCGCCGTCTCAACCGGCAGGGCGCACCGCTCTTTCAGGCCAGGAGCACCAGGGCGAGGGCGACGGCGGCGGGGAAAGCCTGAACCCAGAGAATCCTGCGGTTCGCCGTCACCGCCCCGAAAATCCCGGCGACGACGACGCAGCCGAGGAAGAAGACCTCGATGGCATGGCCGCCGGCGTTGGCACCGCGGCTCACCCCCCAGAGGAGGCCCGCGGCGAGGAAGCCGTTGTAGAGCCCCTGGTTCGCGGCGAGCCCCTTCGAGGCGGTCGCAAATTCCGGGGTCAGGCCGAAGACCCGCCGGCCGGTGGGCTTGTCCCAGAGGAACATCTCGAGGACGAGGAAGTAGAGGTGGAGCAGGGCCACCAACACCACTGCGACAGTCGCGGCTGCGGTCATGGAAGGTTCCGCCTTTCCGGTCAGGTGCGGAGGGAAGTCTACTCGAAGCGACCGGTGGACGGGTGGGGGAGGAGGACGATGCCGCGCGAGCTCGTATCGCGGTTGTACGGAGCGGTCTCACCCGCGCGGCAGATCGGCCTTCAACTGAGGGAGGGGAAGGGGTCCTAGACGATCTTGGTGACGTTCTCCGCCGCCGGGCCCTTGGTGCCCTTGACGACGTCGAACTCGACGCGGTCACCCTCGGCGAGGCTCTTGAAGCCGCCGCCCTGGATGGCCGAGTGATGGACGAAGCAGTCCTTGCTCCCATCCTCCGGAGTGATGAAGCCGAAGCCCTTGTCGTCGTTGAACCACTTCACTTTTCCCGTGTTGCGCATGCTGGTCTCTCTTTCTGTGGGGCCAAAAAACGAAAGGGACCGGTGAGACCAGGTCCCTTCCGTACGTTTGGCTTTGGATGCCGGAGAGCCAAAGATCGGCTCCGCGACGCCGAGGTTTCTACCATCAATGCCTTCACAAGTCAAGAAAGCGGCGGTTTGACTTCGCATCCGATCGGGAGGATAGTCGTCGGGCCTTCCTCCAGAGAGCGAGGTCCGCTCGGTCGACACCTCGCCCCCCCGAACGCGCTCTTTGCCGGCGGTCACCCTCAAGGAGGTTCGCCATGCGCGTTCCCGTCTCTCGTACTCCCCTGCTCCCCCTGCGCCGTCGCCTCGTGGCGCCCCTGTTCCCGGCCCTCCTGGTCCTCCTCGCCGCGCTGCCCCTGGCGACCGCCGTGCTCGCTCAAGAGGGGGAGATCCTCGATCCCTGCAAGCTCGTCACCCCCTCGGAGGTCGAAGCCGTGCTCGGCACGCCGGTGACGGCCTCGAGTGAGGCCCACGTCAAGGATTCGGTGAAATTCCCCATCCGGATCTGCATGTTCCGCGGCAAGAACGGCAAGAACCTGAATGTCTCGACCGGCCTGAAGTCGGCGGCCGATTTCGACCAGGAGTGGACCGGGCGCGCTGCGGTTGCCGGGCTCGGCGAGGGCGCCTACATGGTTCCCCCCGGGGTGCTCACCTTCCATAAGGGTCCGAGCACGGTTCTCTTCCAGGCGCTCAACTTCAACTTCGCCCGCGACTCCCGCGGCAACGGCTATCCCGATCCCGCCCTCGCCGCCAGGATGAAGACCCTGGCGCTCGCCGCGGCGGCTCGGATGTGAGAGCCGCCTGACAGTCCGTGTCCGCCCAGACAGCCGAAAATTGTCGTGTCATTTTTTCATCGACTGAAAACAATGGACTTAGGGGCGTTACCAGCTGGCACGGACTCTGCTCCTTCCTTTTTCGACTTTCGAAACGCCCTTGGAATTTCCCATCGGCCCGGAAGAGGGAGAACCTCACATGCTGACCCGTATCCGCAATCGTGAGCGGGGCTTCACGCTGATCGAGCTGCTGATCGTCGTGGCCATTATCGGCATCATCGCAGCCCTGCTCATTCCGAACTTCCTGGACGCGCTCCAGAAAGCCAAGCAGAAGAGGACGGTGGCGGACATGCGCAATGCCGGCACCGCCATGTTCTCCTGGCTGACCGACCAGGTCGGCGCGGCCGCCGCCGGCGCCGCCTCCACCACCGTCGACCTCGGCAGCTACGGCACCGCGACGAACGGCAGCAACCTGACCTCGGTGCTGGTGCCTCAGTACCTGCAGTCGGTCCCGGTCGTCGACGGCTGGAAGACCAACTTCGACTACTACCTGAAGACCGCCAAGCCGCTCGACCCGCAGGTCATGGCGATCCACAGCTACGGCCGCGACAAGGCCAAGCAGCTGACCAGCGGCATCAACGTCACCTCCTTCGATCCCACCGACTACGACCAGGACATCCTCTGGGCC
>DASQPA010000093.1:0-2097 GCA_035644215.1 Thermoanaerobaculia bacterium | reverse complement strand
CGGGCTCTTTGCCCTCTTGGGTCGCCTCGCGGGGCAGGAGGACCTCGTCGTCGGCTCGCCCATCGCCAACCGCAACCAGCAGGAGATCGAGGGATTGATCGGCTTTTTCGTCAATACCCTGGCGCTCCGGGCCGATCTCGGGCAGGCCGCGAGCTTCGGCGACCTGCTGCGGCAGGTGCGGGAGGGGAGCCTCGGCGCCTACGCCCACCAGGACTTGCCGTTCGAGAAGCTGGTCGACGAGCTGCAGCCCGACCGCGATCTGTCGCGCTCACCGCTCTTCCAGGTCGCCTTCGCGCTCCAGAACGCGCCGCTCCCGGCCGCCGACTTGGGCGGCGTGCCGCTGACCCCCGTCGAGCTGCCGGGCGAGGTGGCGAAGTTCGATCTCTCCTTCGTGCTGACCGAAGCTCTCGGCGGTGCCGACGGCGGCCTCTGGGGAGCGCTCCAGTACGCGACCGACCTCTTCGAGGCGCCCACGGCGCTCCGCCTGACCCGCCATTTCAGGGCGATCCTGGAAAGCCTCGCCGCCCGGCCGGAGGCGCCGCTCGCCGCGGCCGACCTCCTCTCGCCGGGGGAACGCCAGCAGTTGCTGCACGAGTGGAACGACACGCGGGCGCCGGTGCTGGAGGAAACCCTCCACGGCCTGTTCCTGGCCCGGGCTGCCGAACAGCCGGACGCCGTGGCCGTGGTCTGGGAGGAGACCCATCTGACCTACGGCGACCTGGCGGCGCGGGCCGCCCGGCTGGGCCGGCTGCTCCGCGACCGCGGCATCCGCCCCGGCCGTTCGGTGGCGATCTGGATGGAACGCTCGCCCGAGATGATCGCGGCCGTGCTCGGCGCCCTGGAGGCCGGCGGGCACTACCTGCCGCTCGATGCCGCCTGGCCGGCCGAGCGGGTCGAGGCGATCCTCGCCGGCTCGCGGACCCCGGTGGTGGTGGCTGGCGCGGGGCAGCTCCCGGCCGCGCGGGAGTTTCAGTGGCGCCTGCCGGTGACCGATCTCGTCTGCCTCGACGTTGCGACCCCCCGGCCGCCGGCCGAGCCGTTCGACGCCGCGGAGGTCCAGGCGCTCTGGGACTTCGTGGCCGAGCAGGCGACCGACCGGGAGACCGCGGGCGGCTTCGTGAGCAGCTACACCGGCCAGCCGTTCTCCGCCGCCGAGGTGGATCAATACAGAGACCGCGTGCTCGGTCTCGCCGCCCCCTGGCTCGTCCCCGGCGCCCGGGTGCTGGAGATCGGCAGCGGCGCCGGCCTCCTCCTCTGGGAGATGGCGCCGCGGGTGGCACGGGCCGTGGGGCTCGACCCCTCGCCGCTCACCCAGGAGCGCAACCGCGCTCACGCGGCGGCGCAGGGTCTCGAAAACGTCGAGCTGCCGGTCGGCTTCGCCCACGAGATCGACGATCGGGTCGAGGGCGAATTCGATCTCGTCGTCCTGGCGAGCACCGTGCAGTTCTTCCCCGGCCCCGCCTACCTGGAGGAGATCGTGGCAAAAGCCCTCGCGCGGCTGGCCCCCGGCGGCGCGCTCCTCATCGCCGACGTGCCGGACGCGCGGCGGCGGGAGGAATTCCAGCGGTCGCTGGCCGCGGCGGGCTCGCCCGGCAAGCCGGGGCAGGGGCGCGAGCGCTGGTGGGACGAGGACCAGTTCCGCGCCCTGGGCGCCGAGCTTCCGGAGATGCCGGAGATCCCCGAGGGCATTGAGGTCGTCGTCGAGAAGCGGCCGGAGGGGTCCGAGGGGACAGCCGGCTTCGCCAACGAGCTGCGCTTCCGCTACGACGTTCTTCTCACTCGGGGCCAGCGCGGCCGGCGCGGCACTCCCACGATGCCGGCGGTGCCCGCGCAACCACCGGAAAAGCGGCTATGGACCGGCTGGCACGTGGCGCGCCAGTCCGCCCTTCCGGTCGCCACGATCCCGAGGGGCGCCTCGCCGGACGACCTCGCCTACGTCATCCACACCTCCGGATCGACCGGTGTCCCCAAGGGGATCGCCGTCACGCACCGGGCGGCGGCGCACCGGGTCGTCTCGACCAATGCGACCTTCGGCGTCGGCCGGGAGGACCGGCTGCTCTTCGTCACCTCGCTCGGCTTCGACCTCTCGGTCTATGA
>DASQPA010000092.1:0-17055 GCA_035644215.1 Thermoanaerobaculia bacterium | reverse complement strand
AGGATATCTGGCGCGCACCGGCGATGGGCCTCCAGGACCCAAGGTGATCTGGATCGGCCTCCAGCGCACCCGAGATTTCGTCCTTGCCCTGGAAGCACGAGAGGCCTCGGGCAGCAGCTAGATGTGTGTAACCATATGGGCTCTCGCCCCAGGCTACCAACCCAAGCCCCTTCGGGGCAGGCCCTTCGCCGCGGGATTGCATTTCCGGGCGCCGCTGGCCCCTTACCAGCGACTTTGACGGGACCCTGGCGGCATCGCAGCGGGGCCGGGCAGGTAGCCTGCCCGGCCCCCCGATCGGACTTACTCTGAGGGACGCCGGGCGCGGATTCTACCGACCTGCTCCTCGGCGCCCGGCCCTGCCGCTTCGAGCAGGGTGGCGAGCGCCCACGGCGAGCGGACGATCACCTCCAGCAGGTGGAGCCCCTCGGCCCAGCGCGGCTCGCACCGGTCGAACCAGCCCGCCTCCTGCGGTCCCTGCTCGCCATACACGGCGACCAGCGGGTAGCCGTCGGAGGTCGCCTGCTCCTCCAGATGGAAGAGCGGCTCGCGGTCGATGATCGGCAGGAGCACGGAGAGGAGCCGCGCCGTTTCGAGATGCCAGAGGACGGCGACCGGCGGGTCGCCGATGGCGAGATCCTCCCAAAGCCGGAGGATGGCGACCGCGCCCGGCCGCCCCGGAACGGGCTCGATCTTCCAGGGGCCGGCGAGCTCGGCCTCGGCAGCGGTCAGGACGTCGTCGCGGTCGCGGAGGAGGGCCAGGTACGAGGGGGAGAAGGCGTTGTCGAGGGGAGAGACGGGCGTGCTGCTACCATCACGGGAGCTTCGCATGAGGTCTGATCTCCTGCGGAGTCAGGGACCGGTTCGAGTTGACGCTCGGGCCGGTTCCGTTTGTTTGGGCGGGAGGGCGATCCTCCCGATGGGTGGACAGTAGCAGGAATGGGGCGGGAGGGCAAGGGGGGATCGCGCCTCTCGCGCCTCTGCTTGGGCCGAACAGCGTTTCGACGAAGGAGGTAGAGACGTCCCAGGTCCTGAACGATACCCGTCGCAGGCCACGGGGACTGCGGGACGTCTCCGCATAGGGTTGGCGTCCCCTACACGCGACATCCCCTGTCTTGGCGGTCCCTTGCGGTCCCCCGCGATTCCGACCGGCAAACTGGACAAACACGCCGGGGCGTTGCCCCGGCGGAGACGGCCCGCGGTCCCCGTGGACTGCGGGGCGGTATCGTTCAGGACCTGGGCACGTCTCTACCGCCTCCGGCCAACGGTGAGGAATTCGGCAAGGGCGTTGTCCCCCCCGGGACCAGCCGAAGACTCCGTCCGCGGGTCCAGAATCCCTGGAAAGCCCTCAAAAAGTTCTCCGGGTCGACTTCCAACGCCTCCGGGTCGACTTCCCATCTCTCCGGCTCGACTTCCGATCCCTCCGGGTCGACTTTCAACCTCTCCGGCTCGACTTCGGACGCCTCCGGCTCGACTTCCCATGCGTGGAAAGTCACTTTCCATGCGTCCGGGAAGACTTTTCATCCCTCCGGCTCGACTTCCAAGGCGTGGAAAGTGACTTTCCGCGCCTCCGGAAGCGTCCGGAGAGCGTCTGGAAGCTCCCGGAGAGTTTTTGGCAGGTCCCGGAGGGATTTTGAAACCTCCCGGAGGGATTTCGGAAGCCCCCGGAGGCGGTCGGGAAGGGGCCGGAGAGATTTCGGGACCTCCCGGAGACCGTCCGGAAGCGGCCGGAGGGATTCCGGAACCTCCCGGAGACGGTCGGGAAGCGCCCGGAGGCGTTTCGGAAGCGGTCGGAGGGATTCGGGATGCTCCCGGAGGCGATTCCGGACCGCCCGACGACGACACCTTGTTCGCCTTGTTCGCCGGCGGTGCCGCCGGGCGGATGGCGTCGAAGTCCAGCTGGTAGACCCGGGTGTCCTCCTCGCGCGACCGCTTCTCGAACCAGACGCCGGCGGCGGCCCCTGCCGGGTCCTTGGTGTAGAACCAGGCCTCGATGCCGCGCTCGGGGTAGGCGCGGACGTTGTGGGGGTTGGGGGCGCCGAGCAGCTCGCGGACCTCGCGCGGGGTCATCCCCTCCTTGACCTCCCGGAAGCGCTCGGCGGTCATGAAGCGCGCCGCCCGGATCTTCTCCAGCTCCTCTTTCAGGCGGGGGTTGTCCGGATCGACGGCCAAGGCCGCCTCGCAGATCTCGGCCGCCCGCTGGGGGTCGCCGCCCTTCTCCAGGTAGGCGCGGGCGACCTCCAGGTCCTCGTCGCTCTTCATGCGCAGCGCCGCCCGCTGCCGCGCGGTGAGCGGCTCGCCCTGCACCGGGGGGTGGGCGTTGACGTAGTCGACCAGCCGGCGGTCGAGCTCGGCGGCCAGGGCGTCGGTCTCCCGGGCCAGCCGTGTCGCCTCGGCCGACTCCCGGGCGGCGGACCCCTGGGCGGCCAGCTGCTCCCGCCGCTCCCGCCGAAGATCGAGCTCCTTCTTGTTCTGCTGCAGCCAGAGCCACTCCGGGTCGGCGGGGACCCCCTGCCGGGCGTCGGAGCCCGCCCCGTCCGCCCCCCCGGCACCGCCACAGCCCGGCAGCACGAGGAGCGCAAGGAGGGGAAGCCCGGCAAGCGGGAGCTGGAAAGGCCTGGGGGTGACGCGGTGCGGCATGGCGGAACGTCGGCTGCGCGCGGACCGTACCACAGCCCGCAATCGCCGACAACCGCCGGCAATCCGTGGCAATCCGGCCGGCGTTGGAGGGCTAAGCCGTTCATCCCCAAAGGTTTTTGACCGGTGGCCAGCTTGACACGAAGAAAGCCCCTACTGAATAATCAACAGCCTCATAGAACGTCGACACTAGGGATGCCGCGGGAGAGTCGAGGATGTCCTTTTCCGAGAGAGTTCAAGAACTGAACCAGGAGATCGGCGCCACCGTCGAGCGCGCCGTCTCCGACCTGCGCCGCCAGCTCACCGAGCGGCTCCGCGCCAGCAGCGAGCAGATCCTGCGGCAGGTGGAGGAGATGGCACCCTCCCTGCCCGCGCACTTCCTGGCCCACGAGCACGTCGCGCCGTTCGCCGACGAGGCCCAGGCGAACGGCCGGCTGGCGGCGTTCTCCCAGCTGCGCAACGGCCTGATCGCCATCGACCGGGCGGGCTCGCAGGCCGAGGTGCTGACCGCCCTGCTCGTCGCGGCGGGCGGCTTCGCCTCCCGGGCCGCCATCCTTCTCCTGCGCTCCGGCGCGGTCCAGGGCTGGGGCGCCTACGGCTTCGGCGACGACGCGGCCGTCCACGGCCTCGCCTTCGACCTGCCGCCGAACGGCGCCTGGGGCCAGCTCGCCCACGGCCAGGGCGCGGTGCGGCTCTCCGCCGCCGAGTGCGCCGACCTCTGCAGCCGGCTCGAAAGCCCCCTGCCGCAGGACGGCGTCCTGGTGCCTCTCGTGCTGCGCGACCAGCTCGCGGCCGCCCTCTACGCCGACCGGGTGGACGGCGGCGACCTGGCGCTCGAGGCCCTGCAGACCCTGACCTACGTCGCGGCCCAGGCGATCGAGCTGCTCCCCCTGCGCGAGCGGGCCTCGACGGCGACCCTCCACCTCTCCGAGGGGGATGCCGGCCCGGCCCCGGCCGCCACCGAAGAGGCTCCCGGGGCGGCGGCCGCCACCCCGGTCGAGACCGCCCCTCCTGCCGTCGAAATCCCGGAGCCCCCGGCCCCGCCTGCCGCCCCGGAGCCGGAACCCGAGCCCGAGCCGCATGGGCAGGCGGGCACGGCGACGACCTCCGAGATGCGCTGGCCGGCCCACGAGGAAGCGGTCGGGGCGGGCGACACCGAGCTGGAAGAATTGCCCGAAACGCTGGAGATGCTGCCGGAGATGCCGGCCGAGCCCGCCTGGGAAGAGGAACCTGAGGAGGAGCTGGCGCCGCTCCCCTTTGCCGAGGAGGCCGCGGCCCCCCGCCCCGAGGAGACGGTCCTGCTCCAGCGGCCGAGCTTCGAGCCCCCGCCCGCCCCGGAGCCGGAAGAGACCCCGGCGCCGGCGGCCGAGTCCTCCTATCCGGGCCACCTGCGGCCGGTGGCGCCCATCCCGCCGATCACCGCGGAGCCGGAGCGGACCAGTGCCCCGGCCGCCCCCGCCGCCAATCCCCCCGGCACCCCCGAGGTGCGCCCGCCGAGCGACGTCGAAGGTCCGGGCTGGGCGTTCGCCACCACCCGGGTGCCGGTCTCGCCTGACGACGCCGACCTTCACGAGTCGGCGCGGCGCCTGGCGAGGTTGTTGGTCAGCGAGATCAAGCTGTACAATGAGGACCAGGTAGAAGAAGGACGCAGGAACCGCGACCTCTACGAGAGGTTGAAGGAGGACATCGATCGCTCCCGGCAGATGTACGAGGAGCGGGTCGAGCCGCGGGTCTGGAAGTCGACCGACTACTTCTACCAGGAGCTGGTGCGGATCCTGGCCGCGGGCGATTCCCGAGTCCTCGGGATCTGATCCCGGGCCACGATCGGCGCCAGCGGGCACGATCGCCGATCGGGGCGCCGCAAGGCAGAAGAAGTGGAGTCAAAAAAGTGCGCTGTGCGAGTTTCGTCCGGGGGCAGCGGTTCTCCCCTGCCCTGCTTCTCCTGCCCTTCCTCCTGGGCTCTTCCAGCTCCGCGCCTCCCCTCGCCCTTGCCGCCAGTCCGACCGGCACCGTAGTCCGCGCCACGGCGAGCGCCGACGAGCCGGCCCGCGTCTTCGCCCAGGCCGCCGCGGCCCTGCGCCGGCGGGACTGCCCGGCGGCCGAGCGCGCCGTCGCCCCCTTGAGCGTCGGGCCGGACGGTACCTTCGCGCGGCTGGTCTACGGTCTCTACGCCCACGCCTGCGAGCAGATCGGCTTCGCCGAGGAGCAGCTCTTCGCCGCGCCGGACCCCTCCGGGCCGCTGGAGGACTGGCGGCTCTTCATCCTCTCCGACAGCTCGGCCGCCAGCGGCCACGTCCTCCTCGCCCAGGCCGCCCTCGCCCGGCTCCTGGGCGATCATCCCGACTCGCCGCTGCGCCCGCGCGCCTTCGTCCGTCTCGCCACTCTCGCCTGGGAGCAAGGCAACGTGCGGCGGGCGACGGAGACCCTCGCCCGGGCGCGCACCGAGCCGGTGCGTGGCGACGAGGGGCGCGCCGTCGAGGCCCTGGCCTGGGAGATCGCCACCCGCACCAATGATGCGGTCGGGCAGCTCGAAGCGGCCCGGCGCCTGCTGACCGACTGGCCCGCCGAGGCGGCGCGGCTTCAGGTGGCCGACGGGTTCCGCCGCCCGGACGGCGGGATCGACTGGGTGAACCTGCTCTCCGCCGAGCAGCTGAAGCGCCGCAGCGACGCTCTCCTCGCCCTCGACCTCCAGCCGAGCGCCGTCGCGACCCTGGACGCCGTCCGCCCGGCCGACCGCGACCTCGACTGGTACCTGCGCAAAGCCGCCGCGCTGACCCGCGGCCACCAGGGGGGCGACGCTCTCCTCCTCCTCACCCCGCTCGATTCGGTCGCCACCGAGCCGCAACAGCAGGCGCGCCTCGCCTGGGAGCGCGGCCTGGCGGCTGCCGATCTGGCCGTCGTCCGCCGCGGCCGGGCCAACCGGGCCCACGCCGAGCGGAAGTCCTCCGGGCAGGCCGCCCGCCAGTACCTGGAGCGGGTGATTACGCTGGGCGCCGACCGCGACCTCTCGATCCGCGCCCTGCGCGCCCTCTTTGCCGGACAGGTTCAGTCCGAGCTCTTCGAGCCCTCGCTCGCCACCCTGCGCCAGCTGCGCCGGCTCGACCCGACCGACACCACCGGCGCCGCCCATCTCTGGCAGCTCGGCTGGCACGAGTACGCGCGGCGCAACTGGTCGGGCGCCATCGGCGACTGGACCGAGCTGGTCGAGCTCTACCCGGCAGAGAGCGCCGCCCGCCGCGGCCGCTACTGGACGGCGCGCGCCTTCGCGGCCCTGGGCGAGGGGGAGCGGGCGCAGCAGATCTACGGCGAGCTCGCCAACGCCGACACCTCCGACTTCTACTGCCGCAACGCCCGCGCGCACCAGAAGCGGCAGGCAACGCGGGCGGCCGCGGCGGCGCGGGTGGTCGAGGCCTGGCCCGACGACCCGGCGCTCCGGCGGGCACGCCTGCTGACCGACCTCGGGCTCGACGACCTCGCCAGCTCCGAGATCGAGATCTCCCGCGCCAAGGCGGAGCCGCACGCGGTCGCCGCCCTGGAGGCGCTGATCCTCTCCCGCCGCGGCGAGCGCCGGAAGAGCATGCTGACCATCCGCGCCGCCTTCCCGGCCCTGGGCAGCCCCTACCAGGCGAGCCTCCCGGAGCCGGCGCGGCGGCTTTACTACCCCATGGAGTACCAGGAGACGATCCGCAAGTGGGCCGAGGCGAACCACCTGTCGCCCTACGTCGTCCACGGCATGATCCGCCAGGAGAGCGGTTTCGACGTCAACGCGGTGAGCTCGGCCGGAGCGCGCGGGCTGATGCAGCTCATGCCGTCGACGGCCAAGGAGCTGGCCCACCGCTTCGGCGTCCCCTTCTCGCACGACCGGATGAGCGATCCGGCCTTCAACCTGCAGCTCGGGACCACCTACTTCCGCCAGGTGATGTCGATGTTCGACGACAACCTGGAGCTGGCCCTGGCCGGCTACAACGGCGGCCCCTTCCGCATCAAGCGGCTCTGGCACCAGTCGGGCTCGGGGGAGGTCGACCGCTTCCTGGAAGGGCTCGACATCGAGGAGTCGAAGACCTACGTCAAGCGGATCCTGGTGCTCTCCGACAGCTATCGCCAGCTTTATCCCACGGCCGGCTGAGCCCGGCCAGGTCCGATTCTTTGCGCCGGTTCCCCGCCCTGCTGCTCGCCCTGCTGTCGACGCTCGTCGCCGGCTGTGGCCGCGGGACCCCGGTCCACGACGGGCCGATCGTCTTCATCACCTTGAACGCCCTGCGGGCGGACGTCGTCGACCCGGTCCTGACGCCGCAGCTCGACAAGCTGATGCGGAGCGCCGACTGGGCGGGCCGGGCGATCGCCCCCTCCTCGTCGGTGATCCCCTCGACCGCCGCGCTCCTCACCGGCCTGCGGCCCTGGCAGAGCCAGGTCCTGGGCCACGGCCGCTCCGACCTGCCGGACGATATCCTCACTCTCCCCGTGGCGCTCCAGGCGGTCGGCTACCGCACCCAGGGGTACTACCATGGCCGCTGGATGGCGCGGGAGTCGGGCTATGCCCGCGGGTTCGACAGTTACGACCTCCTGGGCGACGGCGATGCGGCGCTCGACCGGGTCGCCCACCTCTCCGCCGGCCGCGAGCTGGTCTGGGTGCACATCCCCGAGCCGCAGCCGCCCTACGTGCGCCGCGGCTGGCTCCTGTCACGCTTCCAGGACCTGGCACCGGGGCTGCCGCCCGAGATCCGCCTGACGGAGCTCGCGGCCTACTCCGATCCCTCCGTGCCCCTCCCACCGGAGGTCCGCCGCCGCTTCTGGGACCTCTACCGGGTCCACGTCGCCTGGGCGGACGAGCGGCTCGGCCGCCTGCTCGACGCCGTGCGGCAGAGCGGCCAGTGGGACCGCGCCTTGATCGTCGTCACCTCCACCCACGGCGAGGCGTTCGGCGAGCGGGGGCAGATCGCGGACGGCGGCAGCCTCGGCCGGGAGCTGATCGAGGTGCCGCTGGCGGTAAAGCTCCCCGCCGGCTGGCGGCGCCCCCTGGCGGTCCCCAGGAGCGAGCGGGTGGCCGCGGCGCGGCTGTGGGCGACGGTGGTCGAGGCGGCGGGGGGGCCGGTGCCCCCGGCGGTCGCCCCCAGCCTCTTCACCCGGTCGCCGGGACCGCTCCCCGTCCTCTCCGAGCTCTACGACAGGAACGGCGTCAATCTCTACTCGCTCGTCGACGGCGACGACCAACTCCTCTGGGAGTCGCGCTTCGCGCCCGCCGAACCGGAGTACTATCGCGCCCGGCTGATCGAGATGCCGGGGAGCCGGCTGACCGGCCCCCCCTTGCGCGAGGACTCCGAGGTCATCCTCGGCCGCCTCGCCACCGCCTTCGCCACCACCCGGCCGTTCTCCGGGATCGCGCCGCCCCGACTCTCGCTGGAGCGCTGGGAGGGCGGTTCGGGGAGCCGGCCGCTCGACGATCCCAAGCGCCAGGCGGAGCTCGCCGCCCAGCTCCGCCGCGCCTGGTACCGTTTCGTACCCGAGGAGCTGTCGCCCGACGGCGAGGATCAGGCTCGCCAGGGAACGCCGCCCGGTCGCTGAGAAAAAGCCCGCTTCCCCACGGCGGGCCTGGGCTCCCCTCGCGAGCCCCATCGTAGGATGATGGCGCCATGTCCGGCGCATACTGGAACGACCTCCGCCATCATCTCGGCGATTCCGTCGAAAGCCGCTTCTGGCTCAGCGACCCGCTGGTGCGGCGCCGGGTCAACCAACGGGTCAGCGGCGATCCCCAATGCTGGCCGGTCGACTGGCTTCGGGAGTACCTCGCAGCGGTCTCTCCGCTCCCCCGGGCCTTGAGCCTGGGCTGCGGCACCGGCAATCTGGAACGTGACCTCTGCCGGAAGCGAATCGTCCAGAGCATCGTGGGCGTGGATACGGCGCCCGACATCGTCGACTATGCGCGGGCGGAAAGCGGCCGGGAAGGGTTCGGGCCGGAACAGATCGACTTCGTCGTCGCCGAGGCGCGGGAGATCCTGCGCCGGCAGCGCGATCTCGACGCTGTTTTCTTCCATGGCTCCCTCCATCATTTCGACCGGATGGAGGAGCTCCTGAGCCTGGTCGAGGCGGCGCTCCGGCCGCGGGGCTTTCTGATCATCGACGAATACGTCGGCCCGTCCATGCGCGAGTGGGGTTGGGTCTCGCTCCTGCTGCCGAACCTCTTCTATCGATGCCTGCCACGGTCGGTGCGGCGCGTGGGCCTGATCAGAGCGCCGAGGAATCCCGCGGACCCCAGCGAAATGATCTGTGCAGCGGAAATCCGGCCGGCGATCGAAAGTCGATTCGAGGTCGCGGCGGTCCGCGACTACGGAGGCAATCTCGTCTCTTTGCTCTATGCCAACCTGCGGCGGCCGGGCAGCGGACCGGGTTCACCCACGACCGAGGAATTCAACCACGCGATCGAATTCCTGCTCGACGGGGAGGACCGGATGCTGCGCTGGCCGGGTCCCTTAAGGCGGCCGTCCTTTCATACCGTCATGGTCGGCCGGACGCGGGCGAAGGCTTGACCCCGCGCGGCCGCAGCTCCGCGATCAGCCGGGACGAAGTCAGGCGCGCCCAGGGGCGGCGGTCGTAGTCGCCCCAGAGGTGGCTGATCTCCATGCCGTGGGTTTGCGCCCGACGCCCCAGCTCGCCGAGCGACCAGAGGCGGGCCGGGAAGCTCGCCTCGGCCTCGGCGCGATCGCCGATCCAGTATCCGAAGCGGGCCTGGCACTGGCGACTGTAGGGATCGCAGCGCCAGACCTGGTGCACCACGAGGTCGCCGCCGCCAGGGGCCGGGCCGGGGGAGCGCTCGCGGACCAGACCTTCCGGCCGGGCCGCCTGCCGCCGCGCCTGGGGCGAGAGCCAGGCGGCGTCGAGGAGGAACCGGCCGTCCGGAGTGAGGTGGCGGACGGCGGTGGCGAAGGCGCGGTCGCGGTCGTCCTCCTCGGTCAGGTGGGAGAAGGGGTCGTCGACCGCGGTCACCAGGTCGAAGCGTTGCCCGAGCGCCAGGGCGCGCATGTCGGCCACGAAGAACGAGACGTTGCATCGGCCGGCGATACCGGCGAGTTTTCTCCGGGCCACGGCGACCAGCTCCGGCGAGAGGTCGAAGCCCACCACCTGGGCCGCGCTGCGGGCGAGAAAGGCCGTGGCCCGACCGGTCCCCGATCCCAGCTCCAGCACCCGCGCGGGGCGGGGATCGCCCGCCGCCCAGGTCCACAGCGCGCCGTCGCCGCGGTCAGCCAGCTCGGCGTCATAGAAGGGGAGGATGCGGTGGTAGTAGCCGCGGACCTCGTTGCCGTCTCCCGGGGTCGTCGCCATCGTCCGTTTGCAATTGCACAGGGCATGCCGCCTTCCTCCGGCCGGGGTGAGGGCCGAGCTTGGCAATCCGCCTCCGGTCCGGTAGATTTACGAGGCTCTAGAGAAGAAGGAAGGGTCCATGCGCCTACGTTGTCCCCGCCGCCGATTGCCTCTGCCCGCGCTCCTGCTCGCGGCGGCGCTCGCTTTCTCCCTCGTGGCCGTTCCGCTCGCCGCGCAGACCGCACGCGCCCTGGCCCAGGCCCAGGAGCTGGTCGACGGCGGCAAGCCGCAGCAGGCCATTCCGCTCCTCGACAGCCTGATCAAGCGCGAGCCGGGCAACGCCCGTGCCTTCCTCCTGCGCAGCACGGCGCGTTTCTTGATCGACGACATCGACGGCGGGAAGAAGGACCTCGACAAGGCGCTCCAGCTCGACCCCCGCCAGCGCCAGGGCTGGCTCCACCGTGGCGCCCTGGAGGTGGCGGCGAAGCACTACGACGCCGCCCTGGCCGCCTTCGGCGAGGCCGAGAAGCTCGACCCGCAGGCGCAGGACAACGACATCAACCTGGGCGCCGTCCTCCTCCTCGCCGGGAAGCTCGAACCCGCCACCCAGCGCTTCCAGAGCTACCTCGGCAAGCACGCCGGCGTGGCCGACGCCCAGTACCTGGTGGCGAGCAACTATGCCATCGCCGGCTATGCGGCGCTCGCCGTCGAGCACCTGCGCCAGGCGATCGCGCTCGACGAGCGCTCGCGGCTGCTCGCCAGGACCGATCCCAACTTCGCCGTCCTCGCAAAGGACAAGCGCTACACCGAGCTGATGGCGACCGACAGCTACAAGCCGCCGGCCGGCTCCCACGTCGCGGCACGCGACTACGACCTCGCCTACAACGCGGAGGACGGCAAGCTCCTGGGCTCGGTGGTCGAGGCGATGAGCGTCTCCAAGGAGCGTTTCGACCCGCGCCTGGAGTCGGCCCCGGACTGGGCGCTGGTCTGGGGGGACCTGCGGGTCAAGGTGATGCGGGGGGCCGACGGCAAGGGCCGGGTCGAGGTGAGCGCGCCGCTCGACCGGCTCTCCGAGGCGGAGTGGCGGCAGCGGACCGACAAGCTGTTCAAGAACATCGCCCTCCAGCTCTACAGCCGCAAGCTGTCGGACGCCAAGAAGCGGGATTGAACGGATCGCTCCCGATCAGCGAGCGTGGGTAGAGACGCCCAGCCGTTACCACAGGCATTCCCTTATCCACGAACGCCAGGGCGTCTCCAGCGGCGCCGGATCGCAGGCGCTTGCGGCCTGCGGAGACGCCCTGGCGGTGGTGGTTCCGGGAAGGTTCCGGAAGGCGGCTGGGCGTCTCTACGAAGACCCTGCCGCGGATCTTCTACACCCGCAGCAGAACCGATCCCCAGTGGAGCCCCGCCCCGAGGGCGGTCAGGGCGACCAGGGCGCCCTCGGGGGCCTTGCCGAGCTTCCTCGCCTCGTGGAAGGCGATGGGCAGGGTGCCGGAGGTGGTGTTGCCGTACTTCTGGATGTTGTTGTGGACCTTCTCGGAAGGCAGGCCCATGGCCTTCTGGGCCGCCTCGTTGATGCGCAGGTTGGCCTGGTGCATGATGAGGAGATCCAGGTCGGCCAGGCTGTAGCCGCAACGGCCGAGCACCTCCCGGGTCACCTCGGGCATGCGGGTCACCGCCAGCTTGAAGACCGCCCGGCCGTCCATCACCGGCACCGTCTCCGCCTTCTGGATCATCTCGCAGCTGACGAAGGGGCGCTGCTTCGAGCCCAGGCCGGGGACATAGAGGATCTCCAGGTGGTTGCCGTCGCCGTAGAGGGCGGAGGTGAGGATGCCGCGCTCCGGATCGCTGCCGGCGCGGAACACCATGGCGCCGGCGCCGTCGCCGAAGAGCACCAGGAGGTGGCGGAACTTCGAGTTCCAGGTGAAGTCCTCCTCGGAGAGCGGTCCGGGGTCTCTGCCGTGCAGGACCTCGAAGGTGCGGGCCGAGAAGGGCATCAGCGAAGTGTGGACGTCGGTGCCGACCAAAAGGACGGTCTTCGCGATGCCGCTCCGGATGAGAGCGTCCACGGTCTGCAGGCCGTAGGCGAAGCCGGCGCACTGCTGGCGGAGGTCCAGGGCCGGCCGCGGACCGATCCCCAGCTTCTGCTGCAGGAGCGTGCCGGTGCCGGGGAAATAGTGGTCGGGGGTCATCGTGGCGCAGACCAGGTAGTCGATCTCCTCGGCGGCAATCCCGGCGTCGTCCAGGGCCGCCCGCGCCGCCTCGGCCCCGAGGTCGGCCGAGCCGACTCCCGGGTCGACGTAGAAGCGGGTGACGACCCCGCTCCTCTCCCGGATCCACTCATCGTTGGTGTCGATGATGCGGGCGATCATGTGGTTGTCGACCTCGTGCGGCGGGATGGCGATACCGCTCCCCGCGAACACGGCGCGCACCTCGCTCATGGATCTCCTCTCCTCGGCCCTAAACGATGGGAATGCAAGCGACTCCAGGAAATCAGCCGGGACCGTGGATGCCCCGCTGCAGGGGTTCGGAACCGGCGTGGTAGAAGACGGTGAGATCGCCCCGCTTGCGGAAACGGTAGCGCGGCGCGGGTTTGCGGCCGTTCAGGCCGGAGGCTGCGTCGGAGCTGTAGGTCCAGACCTCGATCGGCGATCCCCCGGTGGAGGCCACCTCGAAGTCGATCTTCTTGGGGGGACCGTAGATGACGTGGATGGTCCCACGGTCGGTCCGCCGGCCCTCGTACCCCGCCTCGCTGTACAGCCGGTCGGCTTCGGTGCCCCGCGCCTCGAACGCGGCGAGGAGGTCGTTCTGCGGCTGGTTGCGGGGGTTCCTCCGGGCCCAGAAGTGAGCGATGAGCTCCTGCGCCGCCGCGTCGTCCTTCAAGCCGAGGTAGGTCGCGACCTCCTCCTGGGTGGCGAGGAAGGAGATGGGGCCGACCAGCCACTGCGCGTAGTCGGGTCCCAGGGCGGGGTTGGTCAGATCGGCCAGGCCGTGCCCGATGGGGGTCTTGCCGCCGCTGGCGCAGCCGGCGAGGGCCACGGTGAGGAGCAGGGCGACCCAGGCAAAGCGGATGGGGTTCCGTTGGATTCCGAGGACCTGCGACTGGCTGCGCGCAGCGCCCGAAGGAGCAGGCCCGCAGGATCCAACGGAATCCCTAGGCGCGGTGGAGCAGGTCAAGGAACTCCTCCCGTACCGGTTTCTGGTGGAAGATGCCGCGCAGGGCCGAGGTGATGGTGAGCGCTCCCGGCTTCTTGACTCCGCGCATCTCGACGCAGAGGTGGCGCGCCTCGATGACCACCATGGCCCCCTGCGGCTGGAGCTTCTCCTCGAGACAGGTCACCACCTGCTCGGTCAGCCGTTCCTGGAGCTGCGGCCGCTTGGCGTAGAACTCCAGGATGCGCGCGAACTTCGAGAGGCCCAGGATGCGGTCGCGCGGGATGTAGGCGATGTGTGCGTGGCCATAGAAGGGGACCAGGTGGTGGGCGCACATGGAGTAGAAGGGGATCTGCGTCTCCATCACCATGTGGCTGTAGCCTTCCTCGTTGGGGAAGGTCGTCACCTTGGGCTCCGCCCCCTCGGCGAGCCCATGGAACATCTCCAGGTACATCTTGGCCACCCGCATGTCGGTCTCGGCCAGGTTGGGGTCGCCGGTGTCGAGCCCCAGGGTCTCCAGGATGCCGCGCACGTGGTAGGCCACGGTGAGCAGCTTCTCCTGCTGGGCGGCGTCGAAATCGGAAAGGTCGACCGCGGAGCTCTCCGCGAGAGGGTCGTCCCTGTCCAAGGTGTCGAGATCGTTGGGGTCGTGGCTCATGGGTTCTCCGGCCGGATCGAGAATCTTATCCTACAATGCCCCTCCCTCCCCCTACCTTCCATAGAGGGCTCCGAAGAGGGCTCCATAGGCGAGGTGCGCGGCGAGGGTGATGAGGGGCGTGCGGCGTCCGTAGTTCAAGGCGAGGAAACCGGGTGGTTCGAGCTGGCGGGTGGGAGTGGGGCCATAGTCCTCGGTCGCCATGCGCGGATGGAGGCTGGGCAGGAGCGGCATCAGGGCGGTGAGCACGAAGAGCCCGTGGACCAGCCCGAAGATCCCCCCCAGCCACCAACTGGGCCGCCCCATCACGGCGAAAGCCAGGGCGTAGAGGAGGGAGACCAGCCAGCCGTTGACGAAGTGAAGGGCGAAGCCGGCGACGTTGGCGCGGTTCCGGTCCGGGGTGAAGACCGAGCCGAGGAGGAAGGGGAGGCTCATGCGGGAGAGGCCGAACCCCTGGCTCGCCGTCATCAGGGTGGTCATGACGACGGTCGAGAAGAACCCCGCGGCGAGCGCCCGGGGGAGGTCGAGGGCGGCCCAGAGCGGGCTCATACCCGGGCTCCGGTCTGGCCCGCCGTGGCGGCGGGAGCCTCGGCGCCTTCCGCCTGGGCGAGGGTCAGGGCGGCGTTGATCAGGCCGAGATGGGAGAAGGCCTGGGGGAAGTTGCCGAGGAATTGGCCGCTCGCCGCGTCGATCTGCTCGGCGAAGAGGCCGACGTCGTTGCCGTAGGCAAGGAGGTGGGCGAAGCGTTCGGTCGCCCTCTCCACTTCGCCCATCCGGGCGAGCGCCTCGACCGCCCAGAAGCTGCAGATGGCGAAGGCCGCCTCGCCGCCGGGGAGGCCGTCGGTGCCCGGCGGGTAGCGGTAGAGGAGGTCGCCCGCCCCCAGCGTGCGGTCGAGGTGGGCGAAGGTGCTCCGGAAGCGCGCCCCCCGCGGGTCGACGAAGCCGTAGATGCCGAGGAGGAGGAGGCTGGCGTCGGCCCCCTCTTCTCCCAGGACGTCGACGTAGCTCCCCAGGCGGTCGCTCCAGCCCGCGGTCTCGATGGCGTGGCGGATCTCTCGGCACTCGCGGGCGAAACGCTCGCGGGAGCGGCCGAGCGCGATCTTCCCCCGCTCGTCCATCGCCAGCAGGCGGTCGAGGGCGACCCAGCACATCATCTTGGAGAAGGTATGGTGGAAGCGCCCGGAGCGTTTCTCCCAGATCCCTTCGTCGGGCTCCCGCCAGAGCCGGCAGGCGGTCTCGCCGAGCCGGGCGAGGAGGCGCGCCTGGGGGCGGTCGAGCTCGCCGCCGCGGCTGACGAACTCGCAGGCCGACTCGACCAGCTCGCCGTAGACGTCGAGCTGGAGCTGGCCGGACGCGCCGTTGCCCACCCGCACCGGCCGCGAGCCGCGGTAGCCGTCCAGGGTGGCCAGGGCGTACTCCGGGATGCGCGACTCGCCGTGCACGTCGTAGAGCACCCCGAGCTCGGGATGGCGCATCCGCGTGGCATAGAGGAGCCAGGAGAGGAAGGCCTTCCCCTCCTCCTGGTAGCCCAGGTCGAAGAACGCGGTCAGGGTCCAGGAGGCATCGCGCGGCCAGCAGTAGCGGTAGTCCCAGTTGCGCGGGCCGCCGATCGCCTCGGGGAGCGAGGTGGTGGGGGCGGCGATCACCGCGCCCGAGGGAGCGTAGGTCAAGAGCTTCAGCAGGAGGATGCTGCGCAGGACCGCCTCGGGGAAGGGGCCGTCGTAGCGGCAGCGGCCGGCCCAGGTCTCCCACCAGAGGCGCGAACGCTCCAGCCGAGCGGCGGCGGCGGCCCCCAGGAGTGGAATGGCGGCGGGACCGCCGCTCTCGGCGATGAGGGAAAGGAAGCGCCGCTCCCCCCGCCACAGGCGATCGTAGCCCACGACCCCGCGGCCGGCGCCGTCCGCGTGGAGCGGCACCTCGCTCTGGAGAATGAGGACCTGGGGGCCGGCCGCGAAGGCGAAACCGAGCTTGCGGCGATTCTGGAGCAAGGCCCGGCCCTGGCCGAAGAGGGGACGGGGATCGCAACCGACTTCGACCTCGACCTCCCCCGCCAGGCACTCGACCCGGCGCAGCACCTCGTGCTCCACCCGCATCTCGCGCCGCCGCTCGTCCATGTCGGCGACCGACATGGAATCGGTCAGGCAGAGAACGCCGCCGGGGGTCTCGAAGGTGGTCTCCAGGAGGTTGGTCCTGCCCAAATAGCGGCGGGAGACCGCGAACGGCCCGCGCGGGCGGACGAAGAAGCGGCCGCCGGTCTGCCAGTCGAGGAGGGCGGAGAAGACCGCCGGGCTGTCGAAGCGGGGGAGGCAGAGCCAGTCGAGCGAGCCGGCCCTGGAGACCAGGGCGGCCGTCCGGCAGTCGCCGATCAGGGCGTAGTCGCCGATCGGCGGATAGGGCTCGGTGAGAGCGACGGGTGCGGCGGGTCGGGACCGGTCGTGCATGCCGTCTCTCCACCCAGCAAGGTTCGGACCAGGAGGGGCGGCTCGCCCCTTGCAGGGACGTTTGGGAGAAGCCCGGACCCGTCGGTCCGCGGACTTGCGCCCAAGAGCAAGAGAAGGAGATTCTGATGAAAGTACGAGAGATCATGACGGCGAGCCCCGCCACCTGTTCCCCCGAGAGCACGGCCGAGCAGGCGGCGCAGCTCATGGAGCAGCACGACTGCGGCGCCCTGCCGATCGTCGAAGGGCCATCGCGGCACCTGGTCGGGTTGGTGACCGACCGCGACCTCGTCATCCGCGGCCTGGCGCAAGGCAAGGGGAGCAGCACCCCGGTGCGCGAGCTGATGTCGCCGAGCCCGACGACCGTCCAGGAGAACGACGACGTCGAGGTGGTCGAGAGGCTCATGGCCACCCAGCAGATCCGCCGCGTGCCGGTGATCGACGCCAGCGGCCACCCGGTGGGCCTGGTGGCCCAGGCCGACCTCGCCCGCGCGCGGAGGGTCAGCAGCAAGGAGCTCGGCAAGGTCGTCGAGAGCATCTCCCAGCCGGCGGAGCTGGTGCACCGGTAGCTCCCACCCCACCCTGCCCACGTGAGCCTGGCGCCCCCCGTTTGCGGGGGGCGTCCGCCTTTTCCCCCCGGATTTGAAATACAATTCCTTCCCTCGACACCTATCTGTAGTCAACCCTGCCGGTCCGCCACCGGAAAGGAGCGGCCTCATGATTTCTTGCGCGACTCATGCCGAGAGAGAGTCCACCGCTTTCTGCCTGCGCTGCGAGCGCCCGCTGTGCGCCGCCTGCAGCAAGACCTTCGCCGGCAAGACCTACTGCGAGACCTGCGCCGCCGACCTCGAGCGCAAGGCCGAGGAGCGGTACCAGGGG
>DASQPA010000091.1:0-17721 GCA_035644215.1 Thermoanaerobaculia bacterium | reverse complement strand
CGCGGACGAGCTGCGGGCGGACCTCGCGCCGTTTGCGACTCTCGCCGGGCATGCCGGCGCGGTCATGATCGGCCACGCCGCCTACCCGGCCTACGACTCCTCCATGCGCCCAGCCACGATGTCGCCGGAGATCCTGGGCGGGCTCCTGCGCGGCCGCCTGGGTTTCACCGGTCTTTCGATTTCCGACGATCTCGACATGAAGGCCCTGGCCGCCTGGGGCGAGATGCCCGACCGCGCCGCCCAGGCATTCGCCTCGGGCTGCGACGTCCTTCTCGTCTGCCATCGCCTGGAGGACCTGCCGGAGGTCATCGAGCGCCTCGAGCACCCCTCGCTCGACGAGCGCCGGGAGGAGGCCCTGGAGAACCTGGACGTCTACCGCCAGCGCCTGCGCACCCTGCGGGCGGCGCGCGACCACGTCAACCTGATGGACGCGGCGGGCGGCGGCGACCGCCTGGAGATCGTCCAGGACGCCCTGGCCGAGATCCTGAAGAGCGCGCGTGGCGCGGAGCTCGCCTAGCGCGCGTCCCGCGCCAGCCGCAGTCCCATGAACTGCCAGCGTGCGCTGGGTGGGAAGAAATTGCGGTAGGTCGCCCTTATGTGCGAGCGCGGGGTGGCGCAGGAGCCGCCGCGCAGGACGATCTGATTGCACATGAACTTGCCGTTGTACTCGCCGAGCGCCCCCTCGGGCGGATGGTAGCCGGGGTAGGGCGTGTAGGGGCTCTCTGTCCACTCCCAGACGTCGCCGAACAGCTGGGCGATCTCTCCCGCCTGGATGGTGGGGGCCGGAGCGGGATGCAGGAGGCCGTCCTCCAGGAAGTTGCCGGCGCGGGGTGAGGCGCCGCTCTCCAGGGCGGCGATCTCCCACTCCGCCTCGGTGGGGAGGCGCGCCCCCGCCCAGCGGGCGTAGGCGTCGGCCTCGTAGAAGCTGATGTGGCAGACCGGCTCGTCGAGGTCGAGCGCCCGCTCCCCGCCCAGGGTGAAGACCTGCCAGACGCCGTCCCGCTCTTCCCGCTCCCGCCAATATTGGGGGGAGCGCCAACCCTGCGCCTGGACCTCCCGCCAGCCGTCCGACAGCCAGAGCTCGGGGTGGTCGTAGCCGCCGTCCGCCATAAAGGCGAGGTACTCGCCGTTGGTCACCAGTCGCGAGGCGATCTCATAGGTTTCGAGGAAGACGCGGTGGCGTGGACCCTCGTTGTCGAAGGCGAACCCCGGTCCCTCGTGGCCGATCGAGAGGAGCTCCTCTTCGAAGCGCCGGAAGGCCAGGGGGGGAGCGCCGGCGGTGGCCCGGCGCGGCGGCTCGCGGTAGACCGGTCCCACGGGGTTCCGGGAGAGCAGGTATTTCAGGTCGGTGAGGATCAGCTCCTGGTGCTGCTGCTCGTGCTGGAGGCCGATTTCGATCAGGCTGGCGAGCGCCGGCTCGATCCTCCCCGCCAGCACGGCGAGCAGGTGGCGGTCGACGTGCTCCCGGTAGGCCCGCACCTCCGCCAGCCCCGGCCGGGTGACGAGCCCCCGCTCGGCCCTGGGGTGCTGCGCTCCCAGGGTGTTGTAGTAGGAATTGAAGAGGACCCGGAAATCCGGATGGAAGGGGCGGTAGCCGGCCACCGTCTCGGCGAGCACGAAAGTCTCGAAGAACCAGCTGGTGTGCGCCAGGTGCCACTTGGCGGGGCTGGCGTCGGGCATGGCCTGGACCGTCGCGTCCTCCGGCGAGAGCGGCGCGGTGAGCTGGTCGGTGGTGCCGCGGACGGCGCGGTAGCGCGCCGCGAGGTCGTTTGCGGTCGAATCGGCGCTCGTGGGGTTCGTTGCCGTCGCTTCCAGGATCGATGTCATCGTGCTCCCTCCCAGGAATCTCAACTCGGCGGCCCGCCGCCGCATTCCGGCGCGGCGGGTATTCTATCCCTGGAGAGGGAACTGGACGGTGCGGAAGCGGCGGAGGAAGAGCCCGTAGACGAGGGCGGTGACGGGGAAGACGAGGGCGCTCGCCTCCACCCCCATCGGTCCGCCGGTCAGCCAGGCCGGGCCGTGGAAGGTGCCGGCCAGGAGGTGGTTCGCGATGGGGCGCCCGAGGTTGCCCGTATTGGGGCTGCCGAAGACCGCCATTGAGGTGAAATTCCAGGTGAAGTGATAGCCCATGGCGAACCAGAGGTCACCCGTCCGCCGTACGGTCAGGCAGAAGAAGAGGCCGATCAGGGAGACCGAGACGCCGTCCATCCAGGTCTCCATCGGCTTGGTGAAGTAGTGGAGGGCGCCGAAGAAGGCCGAGAGGAGGACCGCTCCCGGCCAGAAGCCCAGGCCGCGGCTGAGCGTGAAGAGCGGGAAGCTGCGGAAGACGATCTCCTCGGAAATCCCGATGAGCAGGAAGGCGAGCCCCCAGAGGACGGCGCTCTGGACCAGCGCCTCGCCGTGGAGGGCGAGGCCGGCGAGCGCATAGCCGCCGGCGGCCGCGATGGCGAGGACGGTGGCGGCGTTCGCCGCCAGGCCCCACAGCGCTCCCTCCCCGAAGCGCCGGCCGATGTGGGGGAGGCCCGCCCTAAAGGGGAGACCGTAGGCGGCGAAGGAGCGGCCCTCGACCCGCCCGAGGACGAAGAGGGTGGCGAGCCCGGCGAGGAGCGACACCGCCTCGGCCGAGCTCAAGGCCCAGGGCGTCCAGCCTTCCGGGAGGCCGTGGGCGAGCGCCTGGAGGCCGTAGGTCAACCCGGCGCCGAGCAGGGTATAGAGCCCGGCGAAAAGCAGGAAGCTCCATCCTGCCCGTAGACCCGCCGTGCCGAGGAAAATCCGCCGCCAGCCGGTGGGCCGGGGCCGTTCCAGAACGCCGGTGGGGAGCGCCGTCTCTGCCATGTCCCTCTCCTTCTGTCCCGCTCTACGGCTCGCCGCGGCGGCGGGTTTCACGGCGGACCGGTCAGTCGTCGAGCACGCCGCTGCGCAGCCACCGCTGCTCCATCACGGCCAGGGTGAAACCGAAGAGGGCCAGGCCGACGATCAGGAGGAGGACGACGGCGGTGTTCCCCGCGTACCAGGACGTGAGATCGACCGTGAGGGGAGAGCTGAGGATGAAGTAGCGGACGCAGTGGGCGACCACTCCGGCGAGAAGGCCGAAGCGGGTCCAGATGAAGAGGTAGAGGGCGGACTTGAGTCCCGCCGAGAGGAGAACCGGCTCCCAGGCCGGGTTCCCGGTCTGGAGCGCCAGGACCAGGGTGAACAGGGCCCAGAGCATGAGGATGGCCGGCCGCTCGCGCCCCAGGAGGAGACGGAGGAGGACGAGGAGCACCAGCGAGCCGAAGGGGATGATGATGCCCAGCGTGAGGTCGGACAGGATTTGTTGGACGAAGTGCGGCGCGCCGTGCAGGGAGTCGAGGACCGCGTCCAGGGCGTTGGGACCCAGGACGTCGAGCGCCGAGGTGCCGTGCAGCTGGTCGGTCAGGAGCTTCTCGCCGTAGGTCGTGAGGCAGATCAGGAGGCCCGCCAGGCAGCCGACGAGGAGGTCGCGGCCGAGCAGCGGGTCGCGGACCTGGCCGGCGAGCAGCCGGGTCCAGGAGATGATCCGCTCCGGCCAGCGGCGCCGCAGGTAGGGCTCGAGACCGAGGTAAAAGGCCCAGACGAGGAGGGCGCGGACGATCGCGGTGCTGGCCGCGCGCGCGGCGAGGGAGATCTCCGCCAGTCCGGGAGTGTGCTTGCCCCCCAGGAGCCAGCCTGCAAAGCTGAGCCCGAAGATGGCGAGGGCGAACCGGGCCGCGCCGCGGCGGTCGCCGCGTCCCAGGCGCAGGCTGCGGCGGGCGAGGAGAGCGGTGGTGACGAGGATGAGGAGGAAGAGGGCGTCGGCGAGGAGCCGGGAGAGACGGGGGCCCGGCCGCTCCGGCAAGGCCTCCCGGGCAGGCTGCCGCCACGGCCCGTAGATCTCGAAGGAGATCGGCGCGCCGCGGTAGGAGGCCGCCTCGATCCGCACCGGGACCGCCAGGCCGGGCAGGCCGGGGAAGGTACCGACCCAGGCGGCCCGGTGGTCGGCGTAGGCCGGCGGGAGGGTGAGCGGGGAGACGCTGGCGAGCTGTGCCGGATCGAAACCGGCGGCGCCCAGGAGGGCATTCCAGTCCGGCGGCGGATCGGGCACCACGGGATCGGGGCGCACCTGGGGCACCACCTCCAGCTGGTAGAGCCGGCCCGTGGGATCGAGGACCAGCGCGGCCTCGCCGGGGGTCCGCCGGGGTGGATCGTCGAGCCGCACCTCCGGCGTCCCGGGGACCAGCGCCTCGGGGCTCTCCCGGTACCAGAACCAGAGGAGCGGCGGCCGTCCGGCGGTGAGGATCCGGCGTACCGGGTCCTCCCCGCCGAGCGTGGGGTGGGAGAGGAGATAGCGGGCGAAGGCCTCGTGCTCGGCGAAGCCGTAGGCCTGGTCGGCGGCCGGCGGGGTGGGGCGGAGGCCGCGCAAGAGGGAGTGCGCCCGGTCGGCGAGCACCTCGGGGGGGTGCTCCAGCGGCACCTGGCGATAGGGCAGGACATGGCCGGAGAGCGGGAGGAGGGCGGCGAGGAGGACGATGACGCCGGCGAGGCAGGCGAGGGCCGCCGGCGGGCGCAGCCCGCCTACCCTGGCGGCGCCGGCGACGGCCTCGGGCGACGGCGTCTCGCCGGCGGCCAGGGCGGCGGCCAGCGGGTCGGCGGCATAGGCGAGATGGGAGCCCGGCAGGCCCGCCAGCAGCTCGAGGGCCGAGGCCGGCCGCTTCCTGGGGTCGCGCTCCAGGCAGCGCAGGAGGATCGCCTCGGTCCGCGAATCGATGCCGGGGGCGAGGTCGCCGGGCCGGGTGATCCGGCTCTCCGTGGTCTCCATCGAGAGCACGGGGCGGCCGGTGAACATCTCATAGAGCACGAGCGCCAGGGAGTAGAGGTCGCTCTGGATCGTCGTCTCTCCCCGCTCGCGCTGCTCCGGCGCCATGTAGGCGGGGGTGCCGGCGTTCGAGATCCGCCGCTCGCCGGCGAGGACGGCGACCGAGAAATCGGTGATGCGCGCCCGGCCGCGGCCGTCGATCATCAGGTTGGCAGGCTTCAGGTCGCGGTGGAGGAGGCCGCTCTCGTGGATGGCGGCGAGGCCGGCGGCAAACTGGCGGGCGAGCTCGGTGGCCTTGTCGGCCGGCAGCCGGCGGATGCGGCGGAGGAGGACCGAGAGGTCCTCGCCGTCCACGTACTCCATGGAGAGGAAGCTCTGGCCGTCGACCTCGCCGAGGTCGAAGACCCGGCAGACGTTGGGGTGCGAGATCTGGCGGGCGAGGCGCACCTCGCGGTGGAAGCGGGCGCGGGCGGCGGCGTCCGCGGCGCGCACCGGGTCGAGGAACTTCAAGGCCACCGGCTGGCCGAGCTTCAGGTCGTTGGCGCGGTAGACCTCCCCCATGCCGCCATAGCCGAGGAGGGCCACGATGCGGTAGCGGGAGGCGAGCACCGCGCCGGGGGGGAACTGCGGCTCGCCCGTGAGCTCCTCCCCCAGCAGCTCCGCGGCCGCCTCGGGGTCGAGAAGAGCGGTCGACTCCGTGCTCTCCATCGACACACCACAGGCCGGGCAGGATCGACTGCCGCCGGGAACCACCGCCGCGCACCTGCCGCAGTTGGACATTGACGACGATCATTGTGCCACGACACGGGTGGATATGGTTATAGGCGACTCAAATACGCAAGCACGCGGACGGGCCGACTCACCCGCCGGGCGGGCAGGCCGGTTTGTACGGCAGGTTCTCCGGCACGGCCCGCCGCCACTCGGGGAGCGTCAGCTCGCGGTGGACCTGCCGGCAGATCGCGCGCGCCAGGTCGAGCGAAGCGGCGGTCGCACCGGGGTGTGGGGAGGAGGCGCCGAGCCGGTTGAGGGCCTGGCGGAGCGCGGCGTGGACGCCTGGATCGTCCACGCTCCCGCCACCCTCGCGCTCCAGGCGGTAGGCCTGGACGGCATAGAGCGCCGCGAGCTGGGGGTTGGGCTCGCGCCGCTGGGCCAGTTTGCGGGCCGCGGCGAGCGGGCTCTGGTGTGGTGGCGCCGCCTCGGCCGCCCCCGAGGTGTTCACGGTGCCCTTGAGCTTCTGGAACAGGCCGGCCACCCGGGTGCTCAACGAGCCCGGGCCCGGCTCGCTCTCCGGCTCCTTCCCAGGGGCCGCCGCCGGCTCTCGGATCGCTCCCTGGTCAGCCTCCTTAGGGGGCTTCGCGCGGTGGGCCTGTGCGGCGAGCGCCGCCGTCTCGTCCGCCCGGCGGCTCTGGCGCATCGCCTCGGCCTCGGCCTGCTCGGCCTGCTGGCTTTTCTCGCCGAGGAGAAGCAGGGCTCGCTCGGCCGCCTGATGGGCCTCGTCGGCGGCCTGCCGTGCGTCCTCTTCCCGCGCGCTCGCCTCTTCCGCCCGCTTCTGGGCCTCGCGGGCGGACTGGCGTCCCACCTCGGCGACCTGGCGCTCGCGCCAGGCGAAGGCGCCGAAAGCCAAGGTCAGCAGGCAGAGGCCGGCGAGCAGCGCCGTCCACTGGCGGGCGCGCCGGAGCTTGCGCCGGCGGCTCGCCTCCCGCTCCTCCACGGCGCGGTCCCGTTCCTCGCGGCTGGCCTCCAGGAAGGCCATGGCCCGCTCGAAGCTCGGCTCGTAGCGTCGGGCCCAGACCGCGGTCGGCTGCTCCCGCTCCCGCCAGGTGAGAGCGAGCTGCAGCTCCGGGTCGCGCCAGAGGGCCGTCGTGCCCTCCGCATGGCGGGCGGCGGCGCGCGCCACCCCGAGGTAGAGGCGGGCCGAGCTCGCCTCGTCGTCGGCCCAGCGCACCAGGCGGTCCCAGATGCGCATCAGGCTCTCGTGGGAGATGTCGAGGATGGTCTGCCCGTCGAGAGGCGTGCCCGCGGGCGGCATGAGGAAGGAACGGCCGGGCCGGCGGAAGCGTTCGACGACGGCGGCCACCGCGCTCTCGGAGGCCCCGGCGAGGGCGCAGATCTCGGCGAGCGGCGCCGGTCGGCGGATGCCGCGGCCGTCGGTGCCGCGGTCGGTCAGCGCCTTCCACAGGACGGCGGCGATCTCCCGGCCGCGCGGGTCGAGCTCGCCGAAGGCCTCCTCGGCGTGGCGCGAGAGGGCCTCGCTCATGGTGCCGATCGTCTCGTAGTGATGGAGGTCGAGGGGCGGGGAATCGACGCGCCGGGCGGAGTCTCGGGAGGCGTCGAGATCGTCGGGACGGGTGGTCTCTCCGCCGTCCTCGTGCCAGCGGTCCAGGGTGCGCATCAGGGCGTGCTGCAGGATGGGGAGGTGGTCGGGGTCGTCCCCCACGTCGTTCAACAGACGCAGCACCAGGCGCGGGGCGATCGTCGCGCCACCCACCGCCACCGGGCCGGTGATCGCCCGCCGCAGCTCGTCGCGGGTCAGGCGCGGCACCAGGTAGAGCCCGGCGTTGATCTCCTCGGGCAGGCCGGCGAACTCCATGCAGTGGCCGATGAAGTCGGAGCGCAGGGTGAGGGCGACGTAGATCGGCAGGTCCGGGCAGCGGGCGGCGGCCAGGAGGAGCTTGACGAAGGCGGTGGCCTCGGCGTGCGTCGCGGCGCCGTCGCCCCCTCGGTTTTTGAAGCGGAACAGCTCCTCGAACTGGTCGACCAGCACCAAGACGTTCTCTCCGGCCGGCAGGCGGGCCTGGCGCACGCACTCGACGAGCCCGCCCTGGCTCGCCCGCAGGTTGGTGGCGAAGAAGGCGCGGGCGAGCTCTTCCTCCTCGCCGCCCCCCGGGACCAGGACGTCGGGGGCGGCAAGGGCGCTCGCCAGGTTGCCCAGCGGGTCGCCACCCGGGCGCAGGATCGCCACCCGCCAGGCCGAGCCGGCGCGCGCCATGGCGCCACCCTGGAGCGAGGGGATGAGCCCCGAGCGGACGAGCGACGACTTGCCGCTCCCCGAGGTGCCGACGACGGCGAGGAAGCGGTGCGTGCGCAGGCGCCGCACCAACTCGTCGATCTGGCGCTCGCGGCCGAAGAAGAGGTAGTCCTCGTCGGGCTCGAAGCTGCGCAGGCCGGGGAAGGGGTTCAGGCGCGTCGCCTCGGCGCTCACGATGCCGGCCTCGCGCTCTTACTGGCGATCTTCGCGAGGAAGGGGGCCAGGGTCTCGGGGTCGAAGCCGGCGGCGGGGGCGCGCAGGACGAACGCCTCCAGGGTGCGCAGCCGCTCCTTTTCGGGGGTGGCCGGCGGGGCGACGTAGATGCCGCGGGCGAGGAACGGCTGGGCACGGCCGAGGCCCGGGGCACGCTGCAGATCGCGCAGCTTCCGGCGCAGCCAGATCTCCCCCGCCGTGCCATAGAAGAGGAGGACCGCGTCGCAGGTACAGAGGCTCTCCTCGTGGTCCCGGCGCACCTCGTCCTCTTCGCCCTCGAAGAGCGGCTGCACGACCTCGAAGCCGCGGTCGAAGAGGTAGTCGACGAGCGGGCCGACGGCGGGGGCGTCCGGCCCGTCGGAGAGGAGGTAGATGCGCTTCAGGCCGGTCTGGGTCGGCATCGGCGGTTTGGGCTTGGGGGCGAGCCGGCCGTGGATCGCCGACTTCAGGTCCTCGAGCGGCGTCTCCAGGAGCTCGGTGCCGGGGGCGACGTCGGGGTCGGTCCGCAGGCGCTCGACGAAGGCTTTCTGCCGCTCGTCCTCGACCGTCAGGCCGGGAGGGAGCCAGAGCAGGCGCGGCAGGCCCGCCTCGCGGCCGCGCTGGGCGGCGACCTGGTTCTGGAGGACCACCACCGACTCCGGGCCCCCGTCGGGGACGATGCCATAGCTCTTGCCGACTAGGTGGACCGAGAGGGTGGCGCGCGCCACCTGGCCGGCGATGATGGCGGCGATCTCGTCGCGGACGAGCGGCTGCAGCGGGCGGTCGGGCAGCACCGTGCAGCCGGCGCGCTGGAGGTCGCGCTGCACTGCCTCCCGCTCGTCCTTGAGGTCGAAGCTGGTCTCGGCGAGGTAGACCGTGGCGCGCGGCTCCCGGGGAGCGGGCACGCCGCCCTTGAGCAGGCCGAGCAGCTGGCAGAGGTCGTAGGCGAGGTCGTCGATCCGGGCGAGGAACCGCCGCTCGGCCTCGGGGCCGAAGTCCAGGGAGAGCTCGCGCGGCCTTCCGGTCTCTCGCTCGACCTCGAAGAACTCGTAGCCCAGGAGGGGAGCGAGTTCGGCCGGGTGCTGCTCGGGCGGGATGGGGGTCTTCACCACCTTGAAGATCCGCGCCTTGTCGGCGATGCGGACTCCCCCCGTCTCTGCCGACAGGCGGCAGAACTCGTGGAGCTCCTTGGTGCACCATTCCGACTGCGCGTAGCGCGGCGAGAGGACCGAGACCAGGGTCGCGGCCCTGGGCAGCCGCTCGGCCAGGAGGGTGTCGGCGAAGTAGTCGTTGCCCTGAAGCTTGGGGTCGCGCCAGATGCGCGGCTTCTCCCCCAGGAGCTGGCCGACGCGGATCTCGAGCACTCGGTGGAAGCTCGATACCCACCCCTTCTGCCCCTCGAGGATGGACTCGTCGTCGAGATGGGCGTAGCTGATGAAAATGTCGTTCTCGAAGGCCATCGCCACTCTCCTCAGGAGACGGCGCCAACGGAGAAATTCACGGCCGGCAAAGAACCGCCCGCCGCGCCTAGGGTCACTTGCTTTACGTTGAAGGCTAACAGGTTCTGCGGGAGGCCACAACTGCACGGCGCCCCCGGGAGTGCAGTATCCTGGAGCTATGAGCGAACCGAGCCGCGTGGACCGGTCGCAGCTGACGCTGGTCGAACAGGGCTGGAGCCGTTTCTACGGCGGCCTCCTCGCGGCGCGCCGACGGGGGGCCCATGACCTGTCGGTGCTCGAACGGCTGCGGCGGGTGCGCGCGACCCTGGAGACCCAGCCCGGGGAGCCGATCGACCTCGAAGCGATGGCGCGCGCGGCATACTTCTCCAAGTTCCACTTCCTGCGCCTCTTCCGGCAGGCGTACGGGGAGACGCCGGCCCGCTGTCTCGCGCGGCTGCGCCTTGAGCGGGCTCGGCGGCTGCTGGAGACGACCGACCGGAGCGTCACCGACATCTGCTTCGCGGTCGGCTACGAGAGCCTGGCGTCGTTCAGCCACAGCTTCCGGCAGTATGCCGGCACCCCGCCGCAGCGGTACCGCCGCCGGTGGATCGCCCTGCCCCGGCCGGCCGGTCCGGTGCTCCGGGTGCCGAGTTGCTTCGTGGCGATGTACTCGTGATTGCGATCCAGAATCGCAATCGGCGACAAGACGGCCGGGGAGCGATGCGGTAGGGTCTCTACATCGAAAGGAGATCCCGATGCTCAAGCACCTCTCGCATGCCACCGTCTACGTCCTCAACCACGACAGCGCCATCGAGTTCTACACCCAGAAGCTTGGCTTGGAGCTGCGGACCGACGCCCGGATGGGCGACTTCCGCTGGGTGACGGTCGGCGTGCCCGGCCAGCCCGAGTTGGAGATCGCGCTCATGGAGCCCAAGCCGGGAATGGTCTTCGACGAGGAGACCGCCGCGGCGCTCCGCACCCTGGTGAAGAAGGGCGCCCTGGGCGGCGGCGCCTTCGACACCGACGACTGCGAAGCCACCTACCAGGAGCTCAAGGCGCGCGGCGTGCAGTTCCGCGGCGCCCCGAAGAAGGAGGTGTACGGCCTCGCCACGGTCTTCACCGACGACTCCGGCAACTTCTTCAGTTTGACCCAGCGCTGAACCGTTCTTGCACGGGCTGCTTCTTGAGGCCCCGCTCCGGAACGCCTCTTGTGACCGGAGTCGTTTTCCCCGCCTTGCGGGGTCCCCAGAGAAACGACGACTGGTGGGCTGGCAAGGTGATCTGCAAAGCCCGCTCGATTCGGATTATCCGGGAGTCAACTCCATTTTGGTTCAACCAAACGGGAGCATACTCCGGCTATGAGGTCCATTTCTGGCGGACGAAGAGCGGTTTCGAGGTCGACTTCGTACTTGGGGACCGGAAGCCGCCCCGTGTTATCGAATGAAGCTTATCGAGCAGACCTCGGCTTTGGCGAGTGGGTCGAGCTCGTGATGGTCACTGGTTACCAGAGTACCGTTCTCCAGGATCGCCAAAGCGAGAGCAAAACAGTCGGCGAGCGAGACTCGCCGCCATTCAGCCTTGAGGTTGCCGGCGAGCCGCCACAGCTGCGCGGGTAGCGTTTCGAGGAGCTCCAGGTCGTACCCGGCAAAGATCGCCTAGATGCTATCCGCATCCGCAGTGTTCCCTCGCCGTTGGAGGTCATAGTAGACCTCGCAGGCGCTGATGGCATGGATGAGACAGCGGTTGGCAGGCTCTTGCAGGAGCGCCTCTACCCGCTCGGCGCCGGGCTCGTCTTCCAGAAGTGCGATGAAGGCACAGGCGTCCAGGACGAAGACTTGCTTATCGGGCAAGCTTCCGCTCCTCGAGCTCGAGCTCGTCCTGCTTGCGTCTCGCCAGCTCTTCGCTCCCTGAAGTGAGACCGCGGCCGGCCCCCCGCAGGCGCCCCAAACGTGCACGGCGCTCCTCCGGAGGCAGCTCCCTGAACGGTTTCGGATCCTGCGCCAGCTCTGCGGCTAGCGCCGCCAAGCGCCCGCGGCCCGGGGGAACCGCGGTCGGCCGCTCTCCTTCGTTCTCTGCCAGTTCGAGCACGATCAGTTCCACCGGGCCGGAACGGACGGTTTCGGGAAACTCGATCGTCGCACGGTGATTTTCCGGGACCACAACCCGAATCCTGTGTGCCTGCATCGCTGGGTTCGCTCCTCGGTTGAATGTACCATAGCGGCCCGGTCCTCAGCCCCCGTGCTTCGGCAACCCGATCCCCGGCTCCAGCCCGGCGATCTCGCGCAAGGCGGCAGCGGTGTACTTCTCGACCATGACGCTCCTCCACTGGGCCTGGAAGTCGGTATTGTCGAACGGGGTGGCGACGTTCCGGGCGAGGCGGGCGGCGGCGGCGATCGTCTCTTCGGTCAGCGGCTTGCCGAGGAGGGATTGCGCGGCCTCGTCGGCTGAGACTGGGGCGGAGGCGACGGCGCCTAAATAGATGCGGGCTTTTTCGACCGCTCCCGACGCATCAATCCAGACCGTGGCGGCGGCGGAGAGGACGGCGAAGTCGATCGAGCCGCGGCGGCGGAGCTTCCAGAAGGCGGAACGGCAGGCGGTGGCGTCGCTCTCTTTGGAGAGGAGGACTTCCGAAAGGATTTCGTCCGGCCGCTTGGCGAGGTACTGGATGCCGTCGTCGCGGAAAAGATCCTCGACCGGGATCGCCCGCTCGCCTTCTTTCGAGACGAGCGTCACCCGCGCCCCTAAGGCGCAGAGCATGGGGGCGGAATCCGAGGCGGCGTGGGCCAGGCAGCGCGACGAGCCCGGGGCCACCCAGCAGACCGTCCCTTCTTCCTTCAGGCAGTAGCCGATCGAGCGTCGCCACTCCTCGCTCTGATCGTAGTAGGTGCAGCGGGTGTCGACGCAGAGGTTGCCGCCGAGCGTCCCCATGTGGCGCAGGGGCGGCGAGGAGATCGACTCGACAGCCCGGGCGAGGGCCGGATAGCGGCCGACAACCGCGGGGTGCGCGGCGACGTCGGCGAGGAGGGTCGTGGCGCCAATTTTCACCTCGCCGTTGGCGTGGACTCCGGCCAGGTCCGGGATGCCCATGAGGCTCACCACCGTGCCGGCCTTCTGGTGCCGGCGCTTCATGTTGGGCCAGAGGTCGGTGCCACCGGCCACGACGCGGATGGGATGGCCTTCCAGAGCGCCCTCGCCGGAGAGCACGGCGGCGGCCTCGGCGAGGCTCTTCGCCGGGATGAAACGGAACGGTGGCAGTCGCAGCATGCGGGGATCTCTTTCTACGTGGTCAATACCCGCAGCTTCTTCTGCCGCAGGGCCTCTTCGCGGGTCATCATGGTGCCGGCCGAGGAGCGTAGGTGGCGCAGGTTCTCGCGCTCGTCGTTGATCGCCCGGCCGTTCCCGCCCTGCTCCGGAGTCGGCACCTCCAGGTTTTCGCCAAAATCGACCTGGGGAAAGGTGCGCGGCCCGTAGCGCGGCTCGGCGCCGGCGGCCTTGGCCTGCAGGGCCTTGAGCACCATGTGCGGATGGATGGGCACCTGGTCGACCCGCACCCCCACCGCGTCGTAAATGGCGTTCGCCACCGCCGGCATGATCGGCAGGAGCGGCCCCTGGCCCACCTCCTTGGCGCCGAACGGGCCGGCCGGGTCCGGCTCCTCGATGAGGTAGGTGGTGACCGGCGGCATCTCCAGGAAGGTCGGGCTCTTGTATTCGAGCAGCGAGGGGAACTTGTGGACCAGGGCGTTCGACAGCCGCTTGGGGAGCCGCCGGAACGCCTGCTCCTCCATCATCACCTCGCCCAGGCCCATGTAGACGCTCCCCTCGACCTGCCCGAGAACGAGGACCGGATTGAGCGAGCGGCCGATGTCGTGCGCGATCCAGACGTGGAGGGGGTTCCACAGGCCGGTCTCCGGGTCGACCTCGACCTCGATCACCGCCGCCGAGTAGGAGTAGGTGGGGGAGGGGCCGACCCCGGCGCCACGGTAGCGGCCGGGCGAGCGCGGCGGGGTGTAGGAGCCGGTGGTGCCGAGCGTGCCGAAACGGGCCTCGGCGGCGATTACCGCTTCCTGGAAGGTGAGCCCCTTGTCGGGGTCCGACGCGTCGAACACCCGGCCCTCGGCGAAGACCAGGCGCTCCTGCCGGATCTCCAGCTGATCGGAGACCGCCCGGGCCAGCAGGTCTCGCGCCCGCTCGGCCGCCTCGCGCGCGGCGTTCCCCACCATCAGGGTGACGCGCGAGGAATAGCTCCCGAGGTCGACCGGGGTCAAATCGGTGTCGGCGACGCAGAGGCGGATGTCCCCGAGCCCCACGCCCAGCACCTCGGCGACCACCGCGGCGAGGATCGAGTCCGAGCCCTGGCCGATCTCGGCCTCGCCGCAGAAGACCGCGACGCCGCCCGAGCGGTCGAGCTTCAGCTGCACCCCCGATTGGGGCATCTGGTTCCAGTAGATGGGGAGGCCCGCCCCGCAGAGGTAGGCGCCGCAGGCGATCCCCAGGCCGCGGCCGGGCGGGAGCTTCCCCCAGCGCTCACGGAATTGACTGCCGGCGACCACCGCCTCGATGCAGCGCCCCAGGGCCGTGGTGCCGACCTTCAGCCAGTTGGCGGTCACCGTATCCGGCGGGGCGAGCATCTGGAGGCGCAGGTCGGCCGGGTTCAGGCCGAGCTTGACCGCGATCTTGTCGAGATGGACCTCGAAGCCGAAGCGCGGTTGGGGCGTGCCGTGGCCGCGCTTGGGACCGCAGGGCGGCTTGTTGGTGAAGGTGCGCACACTCTCGAAACGGTAGGCCGGCAGCTGGTAGGTGACGGTCTGCAGCGCCCCCGTGTAGTAGGTCGAGGCGACGCCATAACTGCCGTAGGCGCCGCCGTCGAGCGCCGTTTTGAGGCTCTGGGCGGTGAGCCGCACCCGGTCGCCGTCTTTTTTGATGCCGGTCTTCACCTGCATGAGGACCGGATGGCGGCCGCGGTGGCAGTAGAAGACCTCCTCGCGGGTGAGGGTGATCTTGGCCGGCCGGCCGAGCTTCAGGGCGAGCTTGGCGACCACCACCTCGTGGTTGAAGGGGTCGCTCTTGCCGCCGAAGCCGCCGCCGTTCGAGCAGGCGACCACCCGGATGCGCGAGGCGGGGAGCCCGAGGACCTTGGACAGGGCGCGGTGGACGTAGTGCGGCGTCTGGGTCGAGGAGTAGAGGGTCACCCGGTCCGCGTCCTCGGGGACGGCGACCGAGGCGTGCTGCTCCATGGGGAGGTGGGTGTTGCCCTCGTAGAAGAAGGTGTCCTCGAAGATCTCGTCCGCCGCGGCGAACCCGGCCTCGACGTCGCCGAAGGTCATGGCGACCACCTTGTGGACGTTGCCGCCGTCGCCGTAGTCGTGGATCCGCGGCTCCGCGGTCTTGAGCGCCTCTTCAATGCTGGCGATGGTCGCGAGCGGCTCGTAGTCGACCTTCACCCGGAGGGCGGCCTCGTGCGCCGCGTCCTCCGTCGTCGCGGCGACCGCCGCCACCGGATCGCCCACGAAGCGGACCTTGTCGACGCAGAGCGCGTGCTCGTCCTGCGAGACGGGGAGGATGCCGAAGGGGATCGGCAGCTCGGCGCCGACCAGCGAGCCCAGGAAACCGGGGACCTTCTCGGCGTCCAAAAAGTCCACTCCGCGCACGCGGGCGTGCGGCACGGTCGAGCGGACGAGCTTGACGTAGGCCATCCGCGGGAAGGCAAGGTCGTCGGCGAAGCGGGTGGCCCCGGTCACCTTGGCCCGGCCGTCGACCCGCCGGAACGGCGTGCCGATCAGCGAGAGCGGGCGCTCGGCGGGCTTCTCCTCCGGCGCTGCGGGCTGTTTGTGGATCGGTTCGGCCATGGCTCCCCTCGGAGATTTGAACTTGAGTTCAAATTTTGCGCTTCCGAGGGGAACCCTGTCAAGGGCAGGCCCCTGTGCCTGCCCTCAGAAGGCGTTGACGTCGATGAAGTTGGCGTTCTTGCCGCCCAGGCTGGTGTAGCTCCAGAGCGGACAGGGCCCCGCGAAGGAGCAGGGGGGGGCCTTGTCGATGATCTGGAGGCTGAACAGCAGGTCGGTCATGCTGGCGATGAAGACCCAGAAGTGCCCGTTGACCGCTCGGCCGTCGAGGATCTTGACCGTCACCTCGACGTTCCGGTTGTCGAAGAACCAGAAGAGGCCTGTCTCGTCGCTCCATTGGCTGAAGCCGGCAATCCCGCCGAAGCTCGGAGTCCCCCAGCGCAGGTCGACGCCGAACCGGCGGCTCTGGAGGAGGAGCGGGAAGATCTCCGTGCTCGCGGGGTAGACGTCGAACGTCGCCGCCGCGAGGGGAAGCCCCTCTCCCACCTGGACCGAGTAGGTCCCGGCGGGAAGCGGAGCGAGGTCGAACTGCACCTTCCAGGGGCCGGTGCAGCCCGGAGTCACCGGCTGGAGCGAGGGGCTGAAGGAGAGGGTGATCTGATGGCCCTGGACGACCGGCGGCGTGAACGCTGCGTTGCAGAAGTTGGTCGTGGTGCCCGACAGGATCAAGTGGATGGGCTGGTCCGCCGTGGGGCGCTCCGGCAGCACGGTCAGCCGGAACGAATCGGCCTGCGCCCGGCTGACCCCGAAGGCCAGGATCAGGAGCGCCGTGACGTACACCGCTTTCCTCCTCACCATCGCTGTCTCCTTTCGAGAGAGGGATCGGGAGGATTATGGTATCACGGCATGGGACTTGGAGGTACCTGCGGCCGCCGCTTCTACGGCAGCTCGGCGCCGTAGAGGACTTCGCGCGGTACGACCGGCTCCTCGCCGCGCATCCTTGCGGCGGCGATCTCCACCGCTTCGAGGATCTTGTGGTAGCCGGTGCAGCGGCAGAGGTTGCCGGCCAGGGCCTCCTGGACCTCGCGGCGCTCCGGGCGGGGGTTCTCGGCGAGGAACGCCTTGGCGGTCATCAGGATGCCGGGGGTGCAGTAGCCGCACTGGGCGGCGCCGAGGTCGGCGAAGGCGGCCTGGAGAGGATGGAGGTCGTTGCCGTGCTGCAGCCCCTCGACGGTCTCGATGGCCCGCCCGGCGGTCTCCGCCGCGAGGACCAGGCAGGAGAGGACGGGCCGGCCGTCCACCAGCACCGCGCAGGTGCCGCACTCGCCCAGCTCGCAGCCGTGCTTGGTGCCGGTCAGGCCGCACTCCTCGCGCAGCACCTCGAGCAGGGTGTGATGGGTGGGGAAGACGACGGCGCGCTCTTCGCCGTTGACGCGGAGCCGCAGAGTGGTGAAATCGTCGTACACGTCCATGGTGACCCTTTCCTACGCTGCGGACCGGTCGGCGGCGCGCACCGACAGCTCGACCTTGGGGGCGAGGAGGCCGCGCACGAGGAGCTCGGCCGCCTCTTCGCCGATCTCCTGGGCGCTCTTGCCCCCCTCCGGGCGGAACCAGCGCACGGTCCAGTTGATCGCCCCGAGGATGGTGAGGGCGGCCACCTTGGGGTCGGTCTTCCGGAAGATGCCGCCCACGATCCCCTCCTCGATCAGCTCGCGCAGGTGCTGCTCGTAGCGGTCGCGCTGGGCGAGGAGGGCCGGGCGCCGATCTTCGCCCAGCATTTCGACCTCCAGGTGGGCGAGCGAGCCGGGGGTCCCCTGATCGACGTCGTTCAGGCGCACCACGTGGCCGGCGATCAGCAGGAAGAGCCGGGCATCGGTCCGGCGGTCGAGCCCGCGCACCCGCTCGGCGAGCGCCAGGAGCTCTTCGAGCGCGTCCTCCTGCACGAAGGCCAGGAGGTGCTCCTTGTCCTCGAAGTAGTAGTAGAGACTCCCCACCGCCATCCCCAGCTCGGCGGCGATGTCACGCATTCCGGTGGCGTAGACGCCTTTCTTCAGGAACACGCGCGACGCGGCGCCGAGGATCGCCCGCTTGCGTTCGAGCACCTTGTCGGCGGTCTCCTGCGCGCGGACCGGTTTCGGAGTTTGAACCATAGTTCAAATTCTGTCATAGAGGGGAGGGAGAGTCAACCGTCCTACTTCGTGTACGATGCGGCTTCCGACCTCGTCGACGTCGCTTCTTCCCAGAGGGGGGCTTCACGGAACGTTCCAGGCGTCTGTTCCCGTTGGCCGCCGTTCTCTTCATGATTGGAGCGGCAAGCCTGTCGCGCTTTCTCCCCCATGTGCGAGCCGTGGATGCCGTCGGGTTGTCGGGAAGCGGGTTTGCGCTCGGCGTCGGGTTCGTGCTCCTCATCTTCGGGCTCACGGGCAGAGTCCGACCGTGACGGGACGCTCGGCCCCGGCCGCCGGA
>DASQPA010000090.1:0-2344 GCA_035644215.1 Thermoanaerobaculia bacterium | reverse complement strand
TCAACGCGCGCGCCAACCGGCTGGCGCACGCCCTCCTGGCGCGGGGCGTGGGGCCGGAGGTGCCGGTCGCCCTGCTCACCCCGCGCGACCCCGCAGGGCTGATCGCCGCCCTCGCCGTGGCCAAGGCGGGCGGCTGCTATCTACCGCTCGATCCGGCCTATCCCCCGGAGCGGCTGCGCTACTCCGTGGCCGACTCCGGCGCCCGGGTGCTGCTGGCGACCGCGCCGCTCCTCGCCGCCGTCCCCGGGCTCGGAGAGACCTGCCGCGCCACCCTCCTCCTCGATCAGGACCGGGAGGAAATCGATGCAGGGAACGCCGCCGATCCGATCGCCACGGCCGGGCTCGAGCACCTCGCCTATATCATCTACACCTCCGGCTCGACGGGTAAGCCGAAGGGCGTGGAGGTCGCGCACCGCGGGCTGGCCAACCTCGTCGCCTGGCACCTGCGGATCTACAACCTGGGGCCGGGCGACCGGACGACCCGGCTGGCCGGCGCCGGCTTCGACGCCGCGGTGTGGGAGATCTGGACCTGCCTGGCCGCCGGGGCGACCCTCTACCTGCCGCCCGCCGACGTCCTCCTCGCCCCGGAGCGGCTCGTCGCCTGGCTGGCGGAGTACCGCATCACCCAGACCTTCCTCCCCACCCCGCTCGCCGAGGCGGCGCTCGCCGAGCCGTGGCCGGCGGACGCCCCCCTGGAGGTGCTGCTGACCGGCGGCGACCGGCTGCACCGCGGCCCGCGTCCGGAGCAGAGCTTCGTCCTCGCCAACCACTACGGTCCCACCGAGGCCACGGTGTGCGCCACCTGGGCGATCGTCGAACCGGAGCGCGGGGGGATGCCGATGCCGCCGATCCCGCCGCCGATCGGGCGGCCGATCGACCGCACGACCGTCCACCGCGTCGACCGCGATCTCCGGCCGGTGCCGGAGGACGAGCCGGGCGAATTGCTGATCGGCGGCTCGGGCCTCGCCCGCGGCTACCGCGGCCGGCCCGACCTGACGGCGGAGCGCTTCGTCCCCGATCCCTTCGGTCGTGCGGGCGAGCGGCTCTACCGGACCGGCGACCTGGTGCGGGCGCTCCCCTCGGGCGACCTCGACTTCGTCGGCCGCCGCGATTCCCAGGTCAAGGTCCGCGGCTTCCGCATCGAGCTGGGCGAGATCGAGACCGTCCTGCGCTCCCACCCCGGGGTGCGGGAGGGCGTGGTGCTGGCACGGGAGGAGAGGAACGGCGAGCGCCGGCTGGTGGGCTATGTCGCGGCGGCTCCGGAAGCGGTGGAGGCGAACGACCTCCGCGCCTTCCTGGCGCGCCAGCTGCCGGAGCACATGGTGCCCGCCGCCTGGGTGTTCCTCCCGGCCCTGCCGCTGACGCCCAACGGCAAGGTGGACCGCGCCGCCCTCGGCCGCCTCGCTCCTGCCGTCCAGGCGGCCGAGGCGGATACCGCCCTCGACCCGGTCGCGTCCCGCCTGGCCGCGATCTTCGGCGAGGTCCTGGGGATCGACAGAGTGGGTGCCCGGGACGACTTCTTCTCCCTGGGCGGCCATTCGCTCAAGGCGACCCAGGTGTTGTCGCGGGTGCGCTCGGCGTGGGGCGCCGAGCTGTCGGTCAAGGACCTCTACGCGCACCCGACCGCTTCCGCCCTCGCCCGGCGGGTGGCGGCCGGTGCCGCCGGCTTTGGCGGCTCCGGCACCCCTGCCGAAGAGATCCGGCGCCGGCCGCGCGGTGACGGCGACCTGCCGCTCTCCTTCGCCCAGCAGGAGATCTGGTTCATGGAGCGCTGGGCTCCCGGCACCGCGGTCTACAACACTCCCCTGGTGGTCGACCTCGCCGGGCCGCTCGACGTTTCCTCCCTCGGGGCGCTCGGCCGCGCCCTCGCCGCGCTGGTGCGCCGCCACGAGTCGCTGCGCACGCTCTATCCGGAAGTCTCCGGGCGGCCGGTGCAACGCGTGATCTCCGTCGCCGCATCGGTACCTCTGCGGGTGGTCGACCTGGGGGGCCTCCCCGCCGAGCTGGCCGCGGCGGCGGTCGAGCGACTGACGAGCGAGGAGGGCCGCCGCCCCATCGACCTCGAACGCGGGCCGGTCGTCCGCGCCCTGCTCCTGCGCCGCGGGCCGGCCGAGCATCGCCTCCTCCTGCTCCTCCACCACATCGCGACCGACGACTGGACCTTCTCGCTCCTCCTCGCGGATCTCGCCGCCCTCTATACGGGTTCGCCGCTTCCCGCGCCGCCGATCCAGTACGCCGACTTCGCCCTCTGGCAGCGCGAGCGCCTCGCCGGCGCGGTCCTCGCAGCGCACCTCGCCTACTGGCGCGAGCGCCTGCGCGCCGCGCCGCAGGTCCTCGAGCTGCC
>DASQPA010000089.1:0-64825 GCA_035644215.1 Thermoanaerobaculia bacterium | reverse complement strand
CTGAGTCAGGCGGAGGGTGGGCATGCTGACCATAGAGACCCGAGTCCTGGCGGAAAGTGTACCTCGCGGGTGGAGGGAGGTCCTCACGGACCGCGTTGGGACACAAGAAAGGCCCGCGATGGGACACTACGGGCGCCCATGGGACACAAAACCCGATCTTGGGACACTACGGGCGGCCGCTGGGACACTAGAAAACTCGGTTGAGACACTACGATCCAGCGTAGAGACACTACGACCGAGGATTAGGACACTACGAAACGCGTTTGAGACACTAGAAATCGACTTTGGGACACGAGAAAACGACATCGGGACACGAGGAAACGATCTTGGGACACAAGAAAAGGAAGTTGAGACACTAGGAAACTCGTTCGAGACACGAGAAATCGAATCCTCGTGTCCCAAGACGAGTTTCTTGTGTCCCAAAGGCAGTTCCTAGTGTCTCAACGGCAGTTCTAGTGTCTACAGAACCGTCCATAGTGTCCCATAGCCCCGTCCATAGTGTCCCAAACCGAGTTTCTCGTGTCCCAAACCCCCTCCGTAGTGTCTACAAACCCGCCGTTGGTGTCTCCAGCGCCCGCCGTAGTGTCTACAAACCCGGCCCGAAGGCCGGGAGACTCGTCGGGGCGGTCATCGCCGAGGTCAGGCTCACTTCGCCGGTCGAACGGCACCGGTCTAGGAAAGAAGCGGCCGGCAGGCCGCGCCACGATCGCCGCTCGGCGGTAGGATCCCCCCATGAACGGACCCGGTCCCCTCTTCATCCTCTCCTCGGCGCGCTCCGGCTCGACGCTGTTCCGCATCCTCCTCGACACCCATCCGGAGATCTACAGCCCGCCCGAGCTGGACCTCGGGCGGCTGGCGCGCCATCTCACCTCCTCAATCGCCTGGCTGGAGGGCACCCACGACCGGCCGCCGGCGGAGAACCCGGCGGTCGTCCTGCGCACCCGGGCGATTTTGGGCGACCTGCTCGACAGCTACGCACAGCGCCGGGGCAAGCCGATCTGGTGCGAGAAGAGCCCGGACAACGCGAACTTCGGCGACCTCCTGGCCGAGGTCTTCCCCGACGCGCGCTTCCTCTGCCTCTACCGCCATGCCCTGGACGTGGCGCACTCCTGCATCGAGACCTACCGCTACGGCTTCCCCCGGGGCTTCCAGGAGTACCTGCAGAAGAGCCCGGGCGACCACGTCCAGGCGGTCCTCGAATACTGGCTGGAGACCACGACCCGGACGACCGAGCTCGAACGGAGGCTGCCGGAACGGACCTTCCGCCTGCGCTATGAAGATCTCGTGGCCGACCCCGCCGGCACCCTGGCTCCCCTGTTCGGCTTCCTCGGCCTGGCCTGGGACCCGGCTCTCCTCGCCACGGCCTTCACCGCCGAGCACGACCGTGGCCCGGGCGACCCCTACGTCTACTTCACCGACCGCATCCGCCAGAACAGCGTGGGAACGGGGGGAAACCTCCCAGTCGAAAATCTCCCAGTCGGGCTCAAGGACCGCGTCCAGGCCCGGTTGACCGAGCTCGGGTATCCGGCACGGCCGGTGGCGCTCGCGGGTTCGGCGATATCGACGGTGTCGACGGCATCGGCGGCGGTCCCGGGCACGGAGGGGGCTTTCGAGGCCCGCCAGCTCTTCGAGAGGCTTCCGGCCCAGGCGGCGGGGGGGCCGCCGCCACCGGCGCCGCTCGCCTGCGACGTCGTGGTGCACGGGCCGGGGGGCGGCGCCTGGGCTCTCGAATGGGATGCCGACGGGCTGCGGGTGACCCCGGGACCTGGCGGGCTCCCGTCGCGCATCGAGCTGGAAGCGGCGGACCTGCTCGCCATCGTCAGCGGCCAGGCGAACCCCCTGAAGATCGTCCAGGAGGGGCGCATCCGCGTCGAGGGGGTGGAGAGCGAGGCGGCGCTGCGCGGTCTCCTCCAGCTGGTCTGGGCGCCGCCTACCGCCCCTTGACCGCGGCTCCCCGCCGCTGCCGGATGAGGTCCCGGCGGGCCGCGCCGCGGTCCTCGCCGCCGTCGCGGGAGCGGCCCGGCGAGGGGAGCGCCGCCGGCTCCAGGGCGCGGGCGAGCGTCTCGACGGTCGGGTGCCGGAAGACGTCGACCACCGACAGCTCGCGGCCGAGGGCGTGGCGCAGCCGTTTCACGGTTTCGACCACGAGCAGGGAATGGCCGCCCAGTTCGAAGAAGCTGTCGTGGATGCCGACCTCCGCGACGCCCAGGACCTCGCGCCAGACCGCGGCGATCCGTTCCTCGGTCTCCGTGCGCGGCGGCACGAAGCGGGCGAAGAGGGGCCGGTCCTCCTCACGGGGAGCGGGCAGCGCGGCACGGTCGAGCTTGCCGTTCGCCAACAGCGGCAGCGACTCCAGGGGGACGAAGGCCGCCGGCACCATGTAGGACGGCAGCCGCCCTTCCAGGTGGCGCCGCAGCTCCGCACCCGGGTTCCCGCTCCCGGCCGCCGGCACGACGTAGGCCACCAGGCGCTTGTCCCCCTCGCGCTCGAAGAGCGCGACCGCGACCTCGCGGACCGCCGGATGATCGCGCAGGACCGCCTCGATCTCCCCCGGCTCGATCCGCAGGCCCCGGATCTTGACCTGGGTGTCGATCCGCCCGAGGAAATCCAGCCGGCCGTCCGACCGGAAGCGCACCAGGTCGCCGGTGCGGTAGAGCCGCGCGCCCGGCGCCGGGCTCCAGGGGTGCGGTACGAAGCGCTCCGCCGTCAGCTCCGGGCGAGCGAGGTAGCCGCGCGCCAGGCCAAAGCCGCCCAGGTACAGCTCCCCCACCTCGCCCAGCGGCACCAGCTCCGCCCGGGAGTCGAGCAGATAGACCGTGGTGTTCGAAAACGGCCGGCCGATCGACACCGAGAGCGCCCCCGGCATCACCTCTCCCACGTCGGTCCAGGTCGCGAAGGTCGTGCTCTCGGTCGGTCCGTAGGCGTGGATCAGCCGTTCCGGCGCTCCGGCCGACAGCGCCCGCGCCATCGAGCCCGGGTCCACCGTCTCGCCGCCGATGAGCAGTCGGCGCAGCCGGCCGAAGGCCGCAGGCTCCTCCCGCACCACCAGGTTGAACAGCGCCGTGGTCAGGAACAGCGTCGTCACCCGCGCCGCGGCCAGGAGCCGGGCGAGAGCGACCGGCGACAGCAGCACCGGCGGGTCGATCACCACCAGGGCACCGCCGTTCAGGAGCGCCCCCCAGACCTCGTAGGTCGCCGCGTCGAAGCTGATGTTCGAGGCGAGGGAGACCCGGTCCCCCGGACCCAGATGGAAATAGCGGGTGTCCCGGACCAGCCGCACGATGGCCTGGTGCGTCACCGCCACCCCCTTGGGCTTCCCCGTCGAGCCCGAGGTGTAGATCACGTAGGCCAGCTGCTCCGCGAACGTCGTCTCCGGCGGCGCCGCAGCGCTCCGCTCCGCGATCGCCTCCCGGTCCGCCTCCACGCAGACCAGGGAGACCGGCGCGCCCGGCGCACAGATGCTCGCCAGGCGCTCCCGGGTCCGGCCGTGCACCAGGACGACCGCGGTCGCCGAGTCCGCCAGCAGGAAGCGCAGCCGCTCGTCCGGGAAGCCGGGATCGAGCGGCACATAGGCCCCTCCGGCGGTGAGGACGGCGAGGAGCGCCACCAGCAGGTCCGCCGAGCGCTCCATCACCACCCCGACCCGCGACTCCGGCCCCACCCCCAGCGACCGCAGGTGCCAGGCTAGACGGTTCGCCGCCGCCGACAGCCGCCCGTAGCTCCACTCCTCCCCCTCGGTCACCACCGCCGGCGCCTCGGGGGTCGCCGCCGCCCAGGCGGCGAACAGCCGGTGGACGCTCGCCTGCCGCGGGAAGGCGCTCCCGCTGTCGTTCCATTCGACGAGCAGCTGCTCGCGCTCGGCCGGCAGGAGGAGCGGCAGCGCGAGGACGCTCCGCTCCGGGTCCGCCATCATCTCCCGGAGCAGCTGCGCGTAGCGCCCCAGCAGGCGCAGGACGCTCGTGCGGTCGAAGATCTCGGCGTCGTACTCCAGGTGGCCCGAGAGACCGGCCGGAGTCTCCTCGCAGGTCAAGGTGAGGTCGAACTTCGCCATCGCCGGCTCCGGCTCCGCCGGCCGTAGGGAGAGCCCGGGCAGGGCGAGCGCCTCGACCGGGGCGTTCTGGAGGGCGAAGAGAACCTGGAAGAGCGGCGAGTTGGCGAGGTCGCGCTCGGTGACCACCTCCTCGACCAGCCGCTCGAACGGCAGGTCCTGGTGGGTGTAGGCGTCGAGCGCGACCTGCCGGACCCGCGCGAGGAGCTGCCGCGCGCTCGGCGGGGCTTCTGGGCTCACGGTCGACTCCAGGGACACTCGCAGCACCAGGGTGTTGACGAAGAACCCGATCAGCCCCTCGATCTCCCGCCGCGTCCGGTTGGCGATCGGCGTGCCCACCAGCACCTCCGGCTGGCCGGCGGTGCGGCCGAGAAGCACGCCGAAGGCCGCGAGCAGGGTCATGAACAGCGTCACCCCCTGGGCGCGGCTGAAGGCCGCGAGGGCGCGCGACAGCTCGCCGTCCAGCTGGAGCCGCGCCAGGCCGGCGGGGCGGCGGGGGAAGGCCGGCCGCGGCCGGTCGGTCGCCAGCGCCAACCGGTGGGGAGCGCCGGCGAGCTGGCCGCGCCAGTAGGCGAGCTGCTCTTCCAGCACCTCCCCCGACAGCCACTCCCGTTGCCAGACGGCGAAATCGGCGTACTGCACGGGCAGCTCCGCAAGCGGCGAGCCCTGATCCCGCGAGAACGCGTCATAGAGGACCGCGATCTCCCGCAGCAGCACCCCCATCGACCAACCGTCCGAGACGATGTGGTGCATCGTCACCAGCAGCATGTGCTCCTGCCCGGAGAGCCGGAGAAGGGTCAGGCGGAGCAGCGGCCCCCGCGCCAGGTCGAAAGCACGCAGGGCCTCCTCCCGGGCCAGGCGCCGCACCTCCACCTGCCGCGCCGCCAAGGGCAGCGCTTCCAGGGAGGTCACGGGCAGCGGTGTCGGCGGCAGGTCCTCCCGGACCTGCTGCACCGGTCCGTCGAACACCGTGCGCAGCACCTCGTGCCGCCGCACCACCTCGGCGAAGGTGCGGCCGAGGGCCGCGACCGCGAGGTCCCCGGCGATCTCGATCGCCCAGGGCATGTTGTAGGCCGGGTTGCCCGGCGCCAGCTGATCGATGAACCAGAGCCGCTGCTGGGCGAAGGAGAGCGGCAGCTCGCCCCCGAAGGTCTCCCGCGCCGCGGGCAGGAGGGGCGGCGCCTCCGGCCTCTCCGCGCCGCGCAGCAGCGATTCGAGCGCCGCGGCCAGCCGCGCCACCGTCGGCCGCTCGAAGAGGTCGTGGAGCGGCAGCTCGACCCCGAAGGTCTCCCGCGCCCGCGACACCACCTGGGTGGCGAGGAGCGAATGCCCGCCCAGGGCGAAGAAGTCGTCCTCCACCCCCACCGGCTCGCGCTCCAGCACCGCTTCCCAGATCCCCACGAGCAGCCCCTCGATCGGGCCGCGCGGCGCCAGGTACCGCTCCGTCCGCCGCTCCATCCCGGCCGGCGCCGGGAGCGCCGCCCGGTCCAGCTTGCCGTTCGGGGTGAGGGGGAACGACGGGAGGAAGAGGTAGACCGCCGGCAGCATGTACTCGGGCAGGGAACGCTTCAGCTCCTCGCGGACGGTCTCCTCGCTCACCCGCTCCCCCGACCGCGCCACCAGGTAGGCCACCAGCCGGGCGTCCCCCGGCGTGTCCCGGCGGGCCAGCACCGCCGCGGCTTCGATCCCCGGACAGTTGGCGAGCGCCGCCTCGACCTCGCCGGGCTCGATGCGGAGCCCGCGGATCTTGACCTGCTGGTCGAGCCGCCCGAGGTAGTCGATCTCCCCGCTCCCGAGCTGGCGCACCAGGTCGCCGGTCCGGTAGAGCCGCTCCCCTCCCTCTCCGCTCCACGGGTGCGGCACGAAGCGCTCCGCCGTCCGCTCCGGACGCGCGAAATAACCCCGCGCCAGACCCTCGCCCCCCAACCAGAGCTCCCCGACCTGGCCCAGCGGCACGAGATCCCCCGCTCCCTCCCCGCAACCGACGACGTACGCCGTCGTGTTGGCGACCGGCCGTCCGATCGGCACCGACGGCGCCTGGGGCGCCACCTCCCGCACCTCGGCCCAGGTCGCCAGGGTGGCGCTCTCGGTGGGGCCGTAGACGTTGAGCAGCCGTTCCGGCGGCCCGGCGGCGAGCGCCCGCGCCACCGATCCGGGATCCGCCGCCTCGCCGCCGATCAGCAGGCAGCGCAGCGGGTAGAAAGCGGCCGGCTCCTCGCGCACCGCCTGGTTGAACAGCGCCGTGGTCAGCAACAGCACCGTCACCCGCTCCGCGGCGAGGCGCGAGGCGAAGTCGACCGGCGACAGGACCACCTCGTGCTCGATCACCACCAGCGCCCCGCCGTTGGTGAGCGCCCCCCAGATCTCGAAGGTCGCCGCGTCGAAGCTGAGGCTCGACACGTGCGCCACCCGGTCGTCCGGTCCCAGCTGGAGATAGTTGGTCTCGCGGACCAGGCGCACGATCGCCCGGTGCGGCACCGCCACTCCCTTGGGCTTGCCCGTCGAGCCCGAGGTGTAGGTCACGTAGGCCAGCTGCCCGGCCAGGGTCTCCTCCGGCAGGTCCGCCGCGCTCTGCTCTGCGATCGCCTCGCGGTCGGCGTTCAGGCAGACCAGGGTGACCGGCGCGCCCGGCGCGCCGATCCCCGCCAGGCGTTCCCGGGTCCGGCCGTGCACCAGGACCACCGTCGCCGCCGTGTCCGCCAGCAGGAAGCGCAGCCGCTCGTCCGGATAGTCGGGGTTGAGCGGCAGGTAGGCCCCCCCCGCCTTCAGGACGGCGAGGAGCGCCACCACCAGGTCCGCCGAGCGCTCCATCGCGACTCCCACCGGCGATTCCGGCCCCACTCCCAGCGCGCGCAAGTGCCGGGCCAGGCGGTTGGTCGCCACCGCGAGCCGGCCGTAGCTCCACTCCTCCCCCGCGGCCAGGAGCGCCGGCGCCTCCGGGGCCGCCGCCGCCCAGGCCGCGAACAGCCCGTGGACGCTCGCCTCCCGCGGGTAGACGCTCCCGCTGTCGTTCCACTCGACCACCAGCTGCTCCCGCTCCACCGGCAGCAGGAGCGGGAGATCGCGGACGCTCCGCTCCGGCTCGGCCACCATCCCCCGGAGCAGCTGTTCGTAGCGCGCCAGCAGCCGCTGGGTGCTGGTGCGGTCGAAGATCTCGGCGTCGTACTCCAGGTGTCCGGAGAGACCGGCCGGCGTCTCCGCGCAGGTCAGGGTGAGGTCGAACTTCGCCACCGCCGGCTCGGGCTCCAGGGGCAGCAGGGAAAGCCCCGGTACCAACAGCGCCTCGACCGGGGCGTTCTGGAGGGCGAACAGGGCCTGGAACAGCAGCGAGTGGTCGAGGTCGCGCTCGGTGACCACCGCCTCGACCAGCCGCTCGAACGGCAGGTCCTGGTGGGTATAGGCGTCGAGCGCCGCCCGCCGCACCCGACCCAGGAGCTGCCGCGAGCTGGGCGAGCTTCCGGTAGACCCCAGGGGCACCCGCAGCACCAGGGTGTTGACGAAGAACCCGATCAGCCCCTCGATCTCCCGCCGCGTCCGGTTGGCGATCGGCGTGCCCAGCAGCACCTCCGGCTGGCCGGCGGTCCGGCCGAGGAGGGCGCCGAACGCCGCGAGCAGAGTCATGAAGAGCGTCACCCCCTGGGCGCGGCTGAAGGCCGCGAGGGCGCGCGACAGCTCGCCGTCCAGATGGAACGGCGCCAAGCCGGCAGGGTGGCCGGGGGAGGCCGGCCGCGGCCGGTCGGTCGCCAGCTCCAGCCGGGTCGGGGCGCCGGCGAGCTGCTCGCGCCAGTAGGCGAGCTGCGTTTCGAGCACCTCCCCGGAGAGCCACTCCCGTTGCCAGAGAGCGAAGTCGGCATACTGTACTGGCAGCTTCGGCAGGGGCGAGGCTTGCTGCCGCGAGAACGCTTCATAGAGAGCCGCGATCTCCCGCAGCAGCACCCCCATCGACCAGCCGTCCGAAACGATGTGGTGCATCGTCAGCAGCAGCACGTGCTCCGAAGAGGAGAGCCGGAGCAGGGTGGAGCGCAGCAGCGGCCCCCGCGTCAGGTCGAAGGAGCGCAGGGCTTCCTCGCGGACCAGGCGCCGCACCTCCGCCGGCCGCACCGCCTCCGGCAGCACCTCCAGAGAGGTCACCAGCGGTGATACCGGCAGGCTCTCCCGGACCCGCTGCACCGGCCCCCGCGACGAGCCCGCGAACACCGTCCGCAGCGACTCGTGCCGCCGCACCACCTCGCCGAAAGTCGCGGCGAGCAGCGGGACGTCGATCTCCCCCTCCAGGCGCACCGCCCAGGGCACGTTGTAGGCCGGGTTGCCCGGCGTCAGCTGGTCGATGAACCAAAGCCGCTGCTGGGCGAAGGAGAGCGGCAGATCCCCGCCACGCGGGACGGGCCGGATCGGCGGGGCCGGTATCTCCGGCATTGCCATCGAGATCGCGCGCGCCAGGCCGGCGATCGTGGGGCGCTCGAAGAGCTGCCGCAGGGGCAGCTCGACCTGGAACACCTCCCGGATCCGCGAGACCACCTGCGTGGCCAGGAGGGAATGCCCACCCAGGGCGAAGAAGTCGTCGGTCACCCCCACCCGCTCCCGGCCCAGGACGGCCTCCCAGATCCCCGCCAGCACTCCCTCGACCGGATCGCGCGGCGCCACGGCGCCACCGTCGTCCCCGGTCTCTCCGGAGGCACGGAGCGCGGCCACTGCCGCCAGTGCCGCCAGCATCACACGGTCGAGCTTGCCGTTCGGCGTCAGCGGCAGGGCGTCCAGGAAGACGAACGTCCCCGGCAGCATGTAGTCCGGGAGCGATTTGCGGAGCTCCTCCCGCAGCCGATCCTCGCGCAGCCGGACCCCGCTTGCCGGCACCACATAGGCCACCAGGCGCAGCTCGCCCGGCCCGTCGCGGCGGGCCAGGACGGCCCCTTCTGCGACCTCCGGGAGCGCCGCCAGCGCCGCCTCGATCTCCCCCGGCTCGATGCGGAAACCGCGGATCTTCACCTGTTGATCCAGCCGCCCCACGAACTCGACCGCGCCGTCGAAACGACGCCGCACCAGGTCGCCCGTCCGATAGAGCCGCTCGCCCGGCGCCCCGCTCCACGGACGGGGCACGAACCGCTCGGCGGTTCGCTCCGGATGGCCGAGATACCCCCGCGCCAGGCCCTCGCCCCCGAGGCAGAGCTCCCCCACCTCGCCCAGGGCGGCCAGGTCCAGCCGGCGATCGAGGACGTAGGCCGTCGTATTGGCGAGCGGCTGCCCGATGGGCAGGGTCGCCGTGCCCGCCGGCACCTCGCGCACCCGATGCCAGGTCGCGTAGGTCGTGCTCTCGGTCGGTCCGTAGACGTGGAGCAGCCGCTCCGGCGCTCCGGCCGCGAGCACCCGCGCCACCGCCCCCGGCTCGACCGCCTCGCCGCCGAACAGCAGGTGACGCAGAGATTGAAATGCCGCCGGCTCCTCCCGCGCCACCTGGTTGAACAGCGCCGTGGTGAGGAACAGCGCCGTCACCCGCTCGGCGCGGAGCGTCCGGGCGAGGTCGGCCGGCGACAGGATCACCTCCTTGTCGATCACCACCACCGTCCCGCCGTTCAGGAGCGCTCCCCAGACCTCGAAGGTCGCCGCGTCGAAGCTGACGTTCGAGGCGTGCGCCACCCGGTCCGCCTCCCCCAGCTGGGCGTAGTTGGTGCCCACGACCAGCCGCACCACCGCCCGGTGCGAGACCGCGATCCCCTTCGGCCGGCCGGTCGAGCCCGAGGTGTAGATCACGTAGGCGAGCGACTCCGCGCCGCTCTCGTCGGGCACCAGAACGGGAGCACCCGGTTCCTCGGAAAGCAGCACCCGCTCGCGGGTCTCCGGACAGGAGGCGAGAGACTCGGGCTCGCTGACCAGGACCGCGATCCCCGCGTCCGCGACCATCCGCGCCAGCCGTTCCGGCGGATACCCCGGGTCGAGCGGCACATAGGCCCCTCCGGCCTTGAGCGTCCCCAGCATCGCGACCACCATTCCGACCGACCGCGCGAGGAAGAGGCCCACCCGCGACTCCGGCCCCACCCCCAGGGCGCGCAGGCGGTGGGCCAGGCGGTCGGCCCGCCGGTCGAGCTCGCCGTAAGAGATCTCCACCCCGCCGTGCGCCACCGCCAGGCGCTCCGGATACCGCTCTGCCCGCGCCGCGAACAGCGCGTGCACCGCGGCCTCCCGCGGGTAGGCGGAGGCCGCGTCGTTCCAGTCGAGGAGGAGCTGGTGGCGCTCGGCCGGCCGGAGGAGCGCCAAGCGGGAGAGCGGCAGCCCGGGGTCCGCCAGGGCGCCTGCGAGCAGTGCCTCGAAGTGCCCGAGCATCCGCAGGATGGTGTCCCGCCGGAAGAGGTCGGTGTTGTAGTCGAGGACGACGCTCCATCCCGCCGGTCCCCTGCCCGCCGCCATCGTGAGGTCGAACTTGGCGACCCGGCTCTCCAGCGCGAAGCTGTCGACCTTGAGGCCCGGGAAGTCGGGGGTGGCCACGGCCCACTCGTCGAGGACGAACATTACCTGGAACAGGGGGGTCTGCTCCAGGCGGCGCGCCGGCGCCAGCTCCTCGACCAGCTTCTCGAAGGGCAGCTCCTGATGGGCGAAGGCGTCGAGCGCGTTCTCGCGCACCCGCAGGAGGAGCTCGGCAAAACCGGGATCGCCGGAGAGGTCGCCGCGCAGGACGAGGGTGTTGACGAACATGCCGATCAGCGGCTCGATCTCCGCCCGGTTGCGGCCGGCGACCGGGGTGCCCACCGGCAGGTCGAGCTGCCCGGTGGCGCGCGCCAGGAGAGCTTCGAAGAGCGCCAGGAGGGCGATGAAGCGGGTCGCTCCCGAGCGCAGCGCCAGCCGCTCCAGCCCCTCCGCCAGGTCCGGCCGCAAGCCGATGCCCCGGCGCTCGCCGCGGAAGCGGTCGACCGCCGGCCGCGGACGGTCGAGCGGCAGGTCGAGGACCGCGGGCGCGCCGGCCAGCCGCTGCCGCCACCAGGCGACCTCGGCGGCCATCACTTCCCCGGAGAGCCAGCCGCGCTGCCAGGCGGCGAAGTCGGCATACTGAACCGGCAGCGCGGGGAGCACGGCGGGTCGGCCGGTCACCTGGGCCGTGTACAGCTCGCCCATCTCGCGCGCCAGGATGCCCATCGACCAGCCGTCGGTCACCGCGTGATGGGCGGTGAAGAGCGCCACGTGCCGGTCCGCCGCGGCGCGCAGCAGGACGGCGCGGACGAGCGGCCCCCGCGCGAGATCGAAGGGGCGCTCCCCCTCGACCGCGGCGAGCGCCGTGAGCGTCGCCCGGCGCGCCGGCTCCGGCAGGGCCTCCAGGTCGACGACGGAGAGGTCCGGCGCCGACGGCGGCTGGACGACCTGGACCGGCCGGCCACCATCGCGGGCGTCGACACCGAAGGTCGTGCGCAGCGCCTCGTGCCGGGCGGTGAGCGCGGCCAGGCTCTCCGCCAGGGCCCGCACGTCGAGCGGGCCGCCGAGGTCGAGCGCCATCGGCAGGTTGTAGAGCGGGCTCCCCGGGCGCAGCTGCTCGATGAACCAGAGCCGTTCCTGGGCGAAGGAGAGGGGGACCGGGCCGGAGCGCGGGAGCGGCACCAGCGGCGGGGCTGCCGGGATCGTCGGGACCGTCGGGGGGTCTCCCCCGCCGCCGCGCAGGGCCTCGATCCGCTGCGCCAGCCCGGCCAGGGTCGGCGCCTCGAAGAGGGCGCGCACCGGCAGCTCGACGCCGAAGGCCGAGCGCGCCCGCGACACCACCTGCGTCGCCAGGAGCGAGTGCCCGCCGAGCTCGAAGAAGCTGTCGTCGAGACCCACCCGCTCCACCCCCAGGATCTCTCGCCACACGCCCGCCAGCAGCTCCTCGGCAGGCGTCCGCGGCGGCCGGTAGGCGACCGCCGAGCGGCGCGCCTCGGGCGCCGGCAGCGCCGGCACGTCGAGCTTGCCGTTGGCGTTGACCGGCAGCGCGGCGAGGGGGACGAAGGCCGCCGGCACCATGTACTCCGGCAGCCGGCGCTGGAGCGCCTGGCGCAGCGACTCGACGAGGTCCGCCTCCGGACCGCTCTCCGGCCCCGGCACCACGTACGCCACCAGCTTGAGCTCCTCGCCCACCCCCTGAGGCACCACCGCCGCGTCCCGCACCCCGGGCTGCCGCGACAGCACCGTCTCCACCTCCCCCAGCTCCACCCGGAACCCCCGCACCTTGACCTGGCCGTCGATCCGCCCCAGCGACTCGACGAGGCCGTCCGCCGACCGCCGCCCGAGGTCCCCGGTCCGGTAGAGGCGCCCCCCGGGCACCCGGCCATAGGGGTCCGGCACCAGCTTCACCGCCGTCAGGACCGGGTCGTTCAGGTAGCAGCGGGGCACGCACGCCCCACCGGCGCAGATCTCGCCCCGCACCCCGATCGGCGCCGGCCGCAGGTGCTCGTCGAGCAGGTGGATCGAGACGTTCGCGATCGGCCGCCCCACCGCCGGCTGCGCCGGCCACGCGGCCGCCGGTCCCAACAGCGTCAGCGCCGTCACCACGTGCGTCTCGGAAGCCCCGTACTGGTTCGACAGCGTGCAGCCCGGCAGGCCGGCGAACAGCTGCCGCACCGACGGCGTCACCTGGAGCGGCTCGCCGGCGGTGATCACCTCGCGGAGCCGCGACGGACGGGCCGCCCTGCCAGCGGACGAATCAACCGACGACTCCGCCAGCTGCTTGAGCGCCGCATACGGCAGGTGCAGCCGCTCGATCCCCTCCGTCTCCAGGAAACCGCCGAAGGCCGCAAAATCCCGCCGGGACATCTCCCCCGCCACCACCAGCGTCCCGCCCGAGCACCAGGCCGAGAAGATCTCCTGGAAGCTGACGCAGAAGCCGAACGCCGCGAACTGCACCGTCCGCACCGGCTCCCCGCCCGAGACCTGGAGCTGCCAGGCGAGGAAATTCGCGAACGCCCGGTGCGGCACGACGATCCCCTTCGGCCGCCCGGTCGAGCCCGAGGTATAGATGGCGTACATCGGGTGGTCCGGCCCCACGCCCGAGACCGGCGCCTCGGCGCTCTCGCCGGCCACCGGGTCTATCGCCGGGTTCGCCGCATCGATGACCAAGGTGATCTCCCGGTGCGCCGGGAACCGCTCGCGCATCGCCTCGTCGACGAGGAGCACGGCGAGCCCGGCGTCCTCGACGATGATCGCCAGGCGGTCGAGCGGATAGGCCGGGTCGAGCGCCACCAGGGCGCCCCCCGCCTTGAGCACCGCGAGCGCCGAGACCACCATGGGCAGCGAGCGGCCGATCGACACCCCGACCCGCGACTCCGGCCCCACCCCCCGCCGCCGTAGCGCGTGCGCCAGCCGGTTCGCCCGCCGGTCGAGCTCGCCGTAGGAGAGGCTGGCGCCGTCGAACCGCGCCGCCACCGCCGCGGGCTGGCGCCGCACCTGGTCCTCGACCCACTCGTGCACACAGCGGTCGGCTGTCTCCGCCGGCCGCATCTTCGCCGTGTCGTTCCACTCGGCGAGCAGCTGGTGGCGCTCGGCCGCGCCGAGCATCGGCAGGTCGAGGAGGCGCTGCCCGGGGTCGGACAGGACGGCGGCGAACAGGGCCTCGTGGCAGCGGAAGAGACGCCCGACCGTCGTGGCGTCGAAGAGGTCGCTGTTGTGTTCGAGCAGCCCCTCCAGGATCTCGCCCTCCTCGATCCACATGAAGGTGAGGTCGAACTTCGCCGTCCCCGAGTCGAGCGGCAGCTCACTCATCCGCAGATCGCCCATCGGCAGCGCCCGTTCCGGCTGGTTCTGCAGCACGCACAGGACCTGGAAGAGCGGGTTGCGGCTCATGTCGCGCTCGGGCTGGACCTCCTCGACCAGGCGCTCGAACGGCAGCTGCTCGTGGGCGTAGGCGCCGAGCGTCACCTGGCGCACCCTCCCCAGCAGCTCGCGGAAGCTCGGGTTGCCCGAGAGATCGGTGCGCAGCACCATGGTGTTGGCGAAGAAACCGATCACCCCTTCGAGCTCTTTCCTCCCCCGGTTGGCGATCGGCGAGCCGACCGCCAGGTCGCTCTGCCCGGCGGTCCGCAGCAGCAGGGTCTTGAAGACCGCGAGGACGGTCATGAACAGGGTCACGCCGTGGCTCTGCGACAGCGCGTGGAGGCCGCGGGTCATCGCCGCCGACAGGCGCACGGGCCGGGTGTGGCCGCGGAAGGTCTCGATCGCCGGGCGCGGCCGGTCGGTCGGCAGCTCGAGGACCGGGCAGCCGGTCAGGCGCTGGCGCCAGTAGACGAGCTGTTCGGCGAGCACCTCGCCGGTCAGGTGCCGGCGCTGCCAGGCGACATAATCGGCGTACTGGAAGGTGACCGGCGGCAGCGGCGAGGGCCGGCCGGCGGCGAAGGCGCCGTAGAGCGCCGCGATCTCGCTCCGGAAGATCTTCGCCGACCAGGCATCCGAGACGATGTGGTGGAAGACGTAGGCGATCACCTGCTCGCGCGGAGCGAGCGCCAGGAGCAGGAGGCGCAGGAGCGGTCCGCGCTGGAGATCGAACGGCTGCCGGACCTCCGAGGCGAGCAGGCGGGAGAGCTCCGCCTGGCGCGCCGCTCCGGGCAGGCCCGAGAGCTCGACCCGCGGCAGCGGCACGAGATCGGCGGCGGCGGGAGGCGGCGCCACGACCTGCCGGGGACGGCCGTCGCGATCGGCGAAGGTGGTGCGCAGCGACTCGTGGCGGCGGACCAGCTCGGCGAGCGCCGCGGCCAGGGCGGGGAACGACAGCCGGCCCGCCATGTGCACCGCGCCGGGGATGCTGTAAAAGGCGCTGCCGGGCTCCAGCTGCTCCAGGAACCAGAGGCGTTCCTGGGAGAACGAGAGGTCTTGCTCGACACCGTGCGGCCCGTGCGAGATCACCGGGATCGCCGGGATCGCAGTCCCGATCGCGGCGCGCTGGGCCTCGACGACGGCGGCGAAGTCGGCCACCGTGGCGGCCTCGAAGAGCTTGCCGAGCGGCACCTCGACGCCGAACGCCTCGCGCACCCGCGACATCACCTGGGTGCCGAGCAGCGAGTGGCCGCCGAGCGCGAAGAAGTCGTCGGCGGCGCCGACCCGGTCGAGCCCCAGGACGTCGGCCCAGATCGCCGCCAGCCGCTCCTCCAGCTCCCCCCGCGGCGCGACGTAAGGGGTCGCGAGGTCAGGCCGGGCATGCCCGCCCCCCGGCTCCGGGCGCAGGACCGCGGCGAGGCTCTCCACGGTGACCGAGCGGGTCCGTTCGAGGACCTCCGGCAGGGGCCGGACCGAGACCGCGATCTGCGGCCTGGGGTCCCCCGCCAGGATGCGGCGGAACGCCTCGACGGCCTGCTCCGCCGGCATGCCTTCCAAAATCCCCTCGACCGCAAGGGCCGGCGGCGCGCTCGTGCGATGGGCGCGATGAGCGTGACCGCGCAGGGTCGCCGAGACGTCGACCCGCTTGAGCGTGAACTCCTCGATCCGGACGCGCTCCCCACCCATCTCGTCGAGCACCGTGATGTCGAAGGAGAGGGTCTCGGCGGTGGCGAGCCCCTGGTGGCGCAGCCGGGCGTGGCTGTAGATCCGGGACGGCAGCGGACCGAGCATCCGCAGGCGCTTGTAGGAGAGCGGCAGGTAGTAGTTGCCCCCGGCGCCCGGCACCAGGTACTCGGCGAAGCTCGTCGCCGCGTCGAGCAGCGCCGGATGGAGCCGGAAGCTCTGGACGTCGCCCGCCAGCTCCGGCGCCAGCTCGAGCTGGCCGACGAACTCGCCGTCCTTCCGGTAGATCTTCTTCAGCACCTCCCAGCGCGGCCCGAGGCCGATCTGCTTCAGGTCCTCCCGGTAGTCGTCGCCCAGGATCTCTTCGTCCCAGGAGTCGAGCGCAGCGACGTCGATCCGCGCCGGCTCCTCTGCGAGCGCCGGGCGCCCGACCGCCCCGAGGGCGTGCTCCTGCCAGCCATCCCCCTCGCGGCTGCGCACCGAGAAGTGGTGGAAACCGTCGCCGTTGCTCGTAAGGGTGGCGTGGACCTCGCGGCTCTCGTCGTCCTCGACGCTCATCGGAGTGATGAACTGGACGTCGCGGATCTCGATCGCCCCCTCGGTCGCCCCCTCTCTGGCCGATATCTCCCGGAAGGCGGCGCCCGCCATTTCGAGGTAGGCCGTGCCGGGTACCACCGGATGTCCGCCCAGCCGGTGCTCGTCCAAGATCCAGTGCTCGGCGGGGCGCAGCCGGCCTACGAAGACCTGCGCCCCCTTCCCATCCACACCGCGCTCGCGCAGCAGCGGGTGCGCGAACGGCCGGAGATCCGCAACCTCGTACCGCGGCGCCTCCTCCGCCGCGTGCCGCAGCGCCGCCATGCCGACGCCCTGCCAGGCGTCCCAGTTGATCGAGACCACCGGCAGCTCGCCCGAGCAGGACTGCGCGAAGGCGTCGAGGAAGGCGTTGGCCGCGGTGTAGTCGGCCTGGCCGAGACCGCCGGCCAGGGCGTTGAGCGACGAGCAGAGCACCAGGAAGTCGGGAGCATCTTCGGCCAGGTCGGCCAGGAGCGCCGCGAGGACCTGCGTGCCTTCCACCTTGGGCGCCAGCACCGCCGCCGCCGCTTCGAGCGACCGATACTGCATCAGCCCGCCCCCCGGGAGGCCGGCGGCGTGGATCGCACCGTCGATGCGCCCGAAGCGCCGGCACACCGCGTCGAGCACCCGGCGCATGGCGGCTTCGTCGGCGACGTCGGCCGCCGCGGTCCACACCGCCGCCCCGGCCGCCTCCAGCTCCAGGAGCCGCGCGGCGATCCGCGCGATCTGCGCGTGGCGGCCCACGCCCTGTGCCAGCGCCGGCCAGGCCTCCCGCTCCGGGAACGGCGCGCGGCCGGTGAGCACCAGATTCACCTTCGCCTGGCGGGCGAGGAAGGCGGCCAGCTCCAGCCCCACGCCGCCCAGGCCGCCGGTGATCAGGTAGGTCCCGCCCTCCCGCAGGCGGAGCTCGCCCGGGGAGCTCGCGAGGTGGAGCGACTCCCAGACCCGCAGCCAGCGGTCGGTGCCACGGTAGGCGACGACCGGATCGGCCGCGTCCCCCGGGGGAGTGGCCAGCTCGGCGAGGAGCCGGTCGACGAGCCGCCGCTCCGCCCGGCTCCCCGGCGTGGGGAGGGTGACGTCGATCGCCGCGCAGCTGATCCCGGGGTACTCCTGCGGGATCGTGGCTGCCGGGCCGAGCAGGGTGGCACGGACCGGGACCAGCTCGTCGGCGCCCGTGATCCGCTGCACCCCGCTCGAGACGACCCCCAGGTGGAGGGGGGGCCGCCGCTCCGCCGGGCGGCGCTCGCCCAGGGCGCGCGCCAGGTGGAAGAGGCTGTAGAAACCCCGCTCCTGCTCCCGTCTGTTCTCCACAATTGCGGGAGAAGAAGGGCTGGCGCTCCACAGGTGGACGATCCGCCCGGGCACGATCCCCCGCCCGGCAAGCCGGTCGAGCAGGGCGCCGTAGTCCGCCGCCGCTCCCGGCCGGAGCACGAAGTCGCCCCGGTCGGTCTCCAGAAATTCCTCCCCGGCCTGGGCCACCACCACCTCCCGGCCGCGCTCCCGCAGCCGCGCGGCCAGGCGCTCCCCCAGGCCGTTCCCGTCGGCCAGGAGGAGCCAGCTGCCCTCCGCCGCCGCGTCCGGCAGACCGTTCGCGGAGGGCAGCGCCTGGCGCCAGAGCGGCGCCCAGAACCAGTCGGCGACACCCCTCTCGTCGCCCGCCGACCGGCGCCGCTTCCCCCGCTCCGAAATCGCGGCAGGCGCGTCCGGCTCGACCCAATAGCGCTGGCGCTCGAACGGGTAGGTCGGCAGCGGCACCCGCCGGCGTCGCTCGCCGGCGTGGAAGCCCGCCCAGTCGATCTCCACCCCCGCCAGCCAGAGCTCCCCCAGGGTCCGCAGGACCGTCGCGTCGGCCCGCCGCCCGTCCCCCGCCGTCGGCAGGCTGGCGAGCACCGACGGCGCCTCCGGACGCTGCGGCTGCTGGCGCACCAGAGAGCTGAGCGCCCGCCCCGGCCCCACCTCCAGAAACACCGCCCCGGCCCGCCCGAAGAGCACCGCCAGCCCGTCGGCGAAGCGGACCGTCTCCCGCAGGTGGCGCACCCAGTAGTCCGGCGACGTCGCCTCCTCGGGGCGAATCCAGGTCCCCGTCCGGTTCGACACGAAGGGGATCGCCGGCGGGTGCAGGCGGAGCCCGGCGAAGGCCGCCGCGAAGCGCGCCAACACCGGCTCCATGGACGCCGAGTGGAAGGCGTGCGAGGTGTGGAGGCGCCGCACCTGGAGGCCGCGGGCTGCGAGTTGCTCGGCGAGCGCCGCCACCTCGCCGGCATCGCCCGAGACCCCGCACATCGCCGGGCCGTTGACCGCCGCCAGCGACAGCCCGCCGAGGAGCAACCGCACCTCGGCCTCCGGCAGCGGCACCGCGAGCATCGATCCGCCCGGCATCTCCTGCATCAGCCGGCCCCGCTCGGCGACCAGACCCAGGGCGTCGGGGAGCGAGAAGACCCCGGCGAGGCAGGCCGCCACGTATTCGCCGATGCTGTGGCCGAGCATCGCCTCCGGCCGCACGCCCCAGGACGTCCACAGCCGGGCCAGGGCATACTCGACGACGAAGAGCGCCGGCTGGGCGAGCGCCGTCTGTTGCAGCCGCTCCGCCGCCGCCCGAGGGTCGCCGTCTTTCGGGAAAAGCGCCGGGTACAGCGCCGGGTAGAGCACCTGCCGGAGATCGAGGCCGAGCCGCGGGCGCAGGATCTCCGCACAGCGGTCCACCTCCTCCCGGAACACTGCCTCGCTCGCGTAGAGCTCCGCGCCCATCCCGGGGTACTGCGCGCCCTGGCCGGAGAAGAGGAAGAAGACCGGTCGCTCCCCCGCCTCCCGGGTGCGCGTCAGCACCCGCTTCGGATCGAGCGTCGACAGCACCTCGGCGGCGTCGGCGGTGCTCTCGCAGACGACGATCCGGCGCGGATCGAAGGCCACCCGGCCCACCTGCAGGGTGTAGGCGACGTCTGCGATGTCGAACTCCGGATGGCGCCCCAGGTGCTCGGCCAGCCGGCGCGTCGCCTGCTCCACGGCCGCCGGCGTCCGCGCCGACAGCACCAGGAGCTGGAGCGGCCGCGACGCGCTCCCCGGCTCCACCGCCGGCGCCTCCTCCAGCACCACGTGGGCGTTGGTGCCGCCGATGCCGAACGAGCTCACCCCCGCCCGCCGCGGGCCGGCCTCCTCCACCCACGGCGTCGCCGTGACCGGCACGTAGAACCCCCCCGCCGCTAGGTCGAGCTGCGGGTTCGGCCGCTCGAAGTGCAGGCTCGGCGGGATGATCCCGTGCTCCACCGCGAGCGCCGCCTTGAGCAGCGAGGCCACCCCCGCCGCGGCGTCCAAATGCCCCATGTTGCTCTTCAGCGAGCCCAGGGCGATCCGCCGTGCGGGTGTGGCCGATGCCGCCGATGCCGCCGACATCGAGAACACCTGGGAGAGGGCCGTCCCCTCGATCGGGTCGCCCAGCGGCGTGCCCGTGCCGTGCGCCTCGATCAGGCCGATCGTCCCCGCCTCGACCCCCGCCAGGGCCTGCGCCAGCGCGATCACTCCGGCCTGACCCTCGACGCTCGGCACCGTGTAGCCCAGCTTCTCCGCGCCGTCGTTGTTGATCGCCGAGCCCAGGATCACCGCGTGCACGTGATCGCCGTCGGCCATCGCGTCGGCCAGCCGCCGCAGCACCACCAGCCCCAGTCCCTCCCCCTCCGTCGTGCCGGTCGCCGCCGCGTCGAACGGGCGGCAGTGGCCGTCCTGGGAGAAGATGCTGCCGGGCTGATACATATGCCCGCCCTGGCGCGGCACGAGCAGGCGCACGCCACCCGCGAGCGCCAGGTCGCATTCGCCGGCGAGCAGGCTCTGCACCGCGAGATGGACCGCCACCAGAGAGGTCGAGCAGGCCGTCTGCACCGTCAGGCTCGGTCCCTTCAAGCCCAGCTTGTAGGAGATGCGGGTGGCCAGGAAGTCGCCGCCGCTCCCCATCATCGCCTGGTACGCCCCCGCCGCCGCCATCACCTCCTGGTTGTGCTGGAGGTTGGACAGCAGGTAGGTGTTGACCCCCGCGCCGGCGAAGACGCCGACCGTGCCCGGGAACCGCCGGGGGTCGTGGCCGGCGCTTTCCAGCGCCTCCCAGGCGCACTCCAGGAGCAGCCGGTGCTGGGGGTCGATCACCTCCGCCTCGCGGGGCGTCAGGCCGAACAGCCCGGCGTCGAAGAGCTCGGCGTCCGAGATCACGGCGCGCGCCCGCACGAAGGCCGGATCCGCCAGCCTTTCCGATGCCACCCCGACGGCCCGTAGCTCCTCCGCGCTGAAGAAGCGGACCGACTCGACCCCCGCGACGAGGTTCTCCCAGAACCGCTCGACGTCTACGGCATCCGGAAACCGGCCTGCCATGCCAATGATTGCAATACCGTTCGCAGCGCTACTGGGTGGGGTATCCATGATTTTTCAATGATTGCAACTTCTTTTGCGGCCTTCGACCTTCGGCGCGAAGTGAGAATCGCATTATAGCCGGCGAGGGATAAGATTGCGGGATGGAGCCTCGCATCAGCTCGGAACGCCGGCTTCCCGCACGTCTCGGACGGCGGGCTGCAACCCGGCTCTCCCCACGGCGTACAAAAGGGCAGCTTCGCCCACTGGAAAGGACCCACCCGTGATCCGTGTCGAGGCCCTGCGCAAGAAGTTCGGTGACAAGACCGCGGTGGACGGCATCTCCTTCGCCGTCGAAGCCAGGGAGATCTATGGCCTCCTGGGGCCGAACGGGGCCGGCAAGACGACGACCCTGTCGATGCTCTCCGGCCTCCTCGCTCCCGATTCCGGGCGGATCACCTTCGACGGCGTCGACCTCGCCCGCGACCCCATCGGCTGCAAGCGACAGCTTGGAGTGGTGCCACAGGAGGTGGCCGTGTATGAAGAGCTGTCGGCGCTCGAGAACGTCCGCTTCTGGGGGAGCCTCTACGGCCTTTCCGGCAAGGCGCTCGCCGCGGCGGCCGGAGAGGCCCTGGCACGGGTCGAGCTGACCGGCCGGGCGCGCGACCCGGTCAAGACCTACTCCGGCGGCATGAAGCGGCGGCTCAACCTGGCCCTGGGGCTCGTCCACTCTCCTCGCGCCGTGCTCCTCGACGAGGTGACGGTGGGCATCGACCCGCAGGCCCGGGCGAGCATCCTGGACGTCGTGCGCGCCGTGGCCGACTCTGGCACGGCGGTCATCTACACCACCCACTACCTGGAGGAGGCCGAGCGGCTCTGCGACCGGATCGGCATCGTCGACCACGGGAGCATCCTGGCCGAGGGGACGCTCGACGCGCTCAAGGCGCAGCTCGGCGAGGAGGAGGTGGTGACGCTCCACGGCCGTTTCGAGGCCGATGCGGCGCGGGCCGCCCTCGCCGGTCTCCCCGGCGTGCGGGTGCTCTCCGCCGAGCCTGGGCGGATCGCCTTCACCGCCGGCGAGGCGGGCGCGGCCGGGCTCCTCGGCGACATCTACAGCCGAGGTCTCGCCATCGACCGGGTCGCCATCGAGCCGCCGAGCCTGAACGCCCTCTTCCTCCGCCTGACCGGGCGGGAGCTGCGCGACTGATGCGGGTCCTCCTCGCCATGGTCGAGAAGGATCTCCTGCGGCGCCTCCGCTCGCCGCTGCCGACGATCCTCCTCCTCCTTTTCCCCTTGATCTTCTCCGGCCTGATCGCCTTGACCTTCGGCGGTGCCGAGGCCAAGGTGCCCAAGGTCCACCTGCTGCTCGACGACCGGGACGGCGGCCTGGTCGGCCGGCTGGTGGGAGCGGCCTTTTCGCGTGAAGAGGCGCAGACGTACTTCGAGGTGAAGACTCTGACCGCCGAGGACCGGAAGGCCGGAGACGCCGCCCTCCTCGAACGCGAGGGGGCCACGGCCGTCCTCCGCCTCCCGGCCAGCCTCACCGACGACGTTCTCGCCGGCCGCCCGGCCCATCTCGAGCTGGTGAAGAGCCCTGCCCAGTCGATCCTCCCCGACGTTGCGGAGCAGGTGACCTCGGTGCTCGCCGAGGTCCTCTCCTCGTCCTCCCGGCTGCTGCGCGGGCCGCTCGACCAGATGCGCAACACGCAGGCGACACCTGGAGGCGGTGTGAGCGACCCGCGGGTGGCGGAGATCGCCGTTCAGGTCAACGGGGTGGTGACCCGAGCCCGGCCCTACCTCCTGCCGCCGGTCGTGACTCTCGACACTCTCGACACCGCGACCCGGAGCGGGGCGAAGGGGCCGCAGGGTCAGAAGGGACCGCAGCCGAAGCCGGCCGGATCGTCCTCCACCCCTTCGCTCTTCCTCCTCTTCCTCCCCGGGATCGCGGTCTACACCCTGTTCAACCTCGCCGACCAGATGATGCGCGATCTTTTGATCGAGGCACGCCTGAAGACTCTGCGCCGCCAGCTCGCCGGCCCGCTGACCGCCGGGCGGGTGCTGGCCGGCAAGGCGCTGTCGACGGCGGCGGTGGCGACGCTCGCGCTCCTCGCCCTCACCGCCGTGGGAGCGGCGGTGGCGCCACGCGGGGTGAGCCTCGCCGGCTACCTCCTCCTCTCCTTCGCCCTGGTGGCGGCGGCCACCGGCTACGCCTCGGCGGTCTTCGGCGTCGCCAGGAACGAGCGGCAGGGCGCCACCCTGGCGAACCTCGTCTCGCTGCTCATGGCCTTCACCGGCGGCAGCTTCATCCCGCTCAACAGTCTGCCCGCGGCCCTCCGCGCGCTCTCCCCCTTCTCCCTGCTCTACTGGGCGACCCAGGGCTACCAGAAGCTGGTGACCGAGCAGCTGGGACTCCAGGCGGTGCTCCCGAACATCGCCATCCTGGCGGGGGCGGGATTCCTGCTGCTCGCCCTCTCCGCCCCCCTCTGGCAGCGCCGCCTCTTGCAGGGAGAGCTGACGTGAGCCGCCTCCGCCAGGTCCTCGCCCTCGCCGCCAACGACCTGCGGCTGACCGTGCGCGACCGGGCGGCTTTCGTCTGGATGCTCCTCCTGCCGCTCGCCCTGATGTGGATGTTCGGGTCGATGAACCGCGGTGGCCCGCCGCCCAAGGCGAGCCTCGCGGTCGAGGATCGGGACGGCGGCTGGCTGGCACGGGCGCTCGTCGCCGATCTCGCCGACCATGCCGGCGAGCGGCTCGAGCTGACCGAGGTGAAGCCGCAACCGCCCGTCCAGGGTCGCCAGCCGGAGCCGCCGGCCCGTACCCTGGTCATTCCCCAGGGGTTCACCGCCAACGTCCTCGCCGGACGCCAGCAGACACTCCATCTGGAGACCGCGGGCGGGGCGCGCCAGGAATTCAGCCTCGCCGCCCAGGCCCACGTCGTGCGGGCGATCGTCCGCCTGGTGGGCCGGCTGGCCGAAGCGGGTCCGCCGGCGGCGACCGATCCCCAGGGTCTCCAGCACCAGAAGGCTCTGGCCGCCCTCGCCGCCCGCCCAGCTCTGGTGAGCGTCGCCGTTTCCACCGCGGGCGGCGGCCACCCGGTGCCCACGGGATTCGCCCAGAGCGTCCCGGGGACGCTCACCATGACCGTCCTCATGATGACCCTGATCTACGGCGCCGTCTTCCTCACCCTGGAGAAGCGGCAGGGGATGCTCCGCCGCCAGGCCACCCTGCCGCTGCCCAAGGGCGCGGTCTTCCTCGGCAAGCTCCTCGGGCGTCTGCTCCTCGCCGCCGTCCAGGCCGGCCTGCTCCTGCTCATGGGCCGCTTCGTCTTCGGCCTCTCCCTGGGCTCCTCGCCCGCCGGCCTCGCCCTCCTCCTCGGCGCCTATCTCCTCGCCGTGGCCGCGCTCTCGACCCTCCTCGGGGCGCTCCTCAGCACGCCGGAGCAGGCCTCGGCGGTCGGCTGGATTCTGAGCATGGTCTTAGCCGCCCTGGGCGGCTGCTGGTGGCCAAGCGAGGTGATGCCGCGCTGGCTCTGGCGCGCCTCCCATCTCCTCCCCACCCCCTGGGCCATGGACGGCCTCCACGCCCTCCTCTCCTTCGGCCACGGGGCTGCGGCTGTCCTCCTCCCCGCGACCGTGCTCCTGGGCTTCGCCGCGCTCTTCGCGGTGCTGGGCTCGCGCTTCTTGCGGGTGGAGTGACCTGGAGCAGATCGTCGGTTTGAGGTCGGAAACCTCGCTACAATCTCTCGACCGATGACTCTCGCCGGCGAGGCCACACGGACCGTCTTCCTCTCCTATGCCCGGGAGGACGGGGATTTCGTCCTCCCCGTGGCGCATCTCCTGCGGGCGGCCGGAGCGACGGTTTTCGTCGATGCCGAGGGCATCCCCTACGGCGAAGAGTGGGAACCGGCGCTTCTCGGTCAGCTCCGCGCCGCCGAGCGCATCCTGGTGTTCTGGAGCCTCCACTCCGCCGGCTCCGCCTGGGTCCGCCGTGAGCACACGACCGCGATCGAAGCCGGGCTCCGGGTCGTTCCCGTTCCCCTGGACGACACTCCCCTGCCCGCCGAGTTGGCGAAGCTCCAGGCCCTCGTCGAGCTGGTGCCGCTCCTTCATCGCGCGCAGAGAGGAGGTTCCAACGACGTGCCCGCCCGCGCGCCGTGGCGGCGCTATCGCCGAATTCTCTCCGCTGCGGTCCTCCTATTCGCCGTCCTGCTGTTCCTCACCCTCGGCCTGTCGAGACCGCAATATGCTTTTGAGCCGCCCGTTCCCGACTCTGCAGTGCTCCTCTTCATCGGCCTTCTGCTGGGATTGGGGTTGATGTTCTGGTACAGACGCAGAGTGTCCCGAGCGGCGGTGCGGAGAGTGCCCGCAGAGCTGGAACGGGCGGTCTTACAGGCGGTCTTTGCCGACTGGGACCGGGCGTTCCAGAACTGACACAACCCCGCCACAGCGGGCGACCCCTTCTCCGTGTTTCAATAACCCCGCTCCACCCGCCGCGACAGCGCAGCTACGGGAACGGTCCGGGAACACCACGACGCGTGGGGCTCTGGAAGACCCCCATGCCGACCGCCACCCCGACGCTCCCTCCCGACCCGGCCACCGGCTTCGGCCTCGACGAGCCGGTGGGCGCCATGGTGCAGGCGACGGCGACGATCGAGGCGGGGAGCGCCTTGGCCGAGGACCTGGACCGCCGGTTCAAGGCCGACCGCGAGCTCGACTGCGTGGTGGTGGTCGAGGCCGGCATCCCCACCCACCTGGTCACCCGCGAGCACTACTACGCCAAGACCGGCGGTCCCTACGGCTTCACCTTCTACCAGAAGAAGCCGGCCGAGGCGGTGGCCAAGCCCGATCCCCTGGTGGTGACCGAGGACGTCCACGTCCTCTCCCTCGCCCGGCTCGCCCTGTCGCGGCCGCGGGAGAACCAGTACGACCCGCTGATCGTCACCGACCCCGCCGGCCGCTGCCGGGGGATCGTCACCATCCGCCAGCTGATCCTCAAAAACGCCGAGCTGGAGGTGCAGACGGCGCAGCTGTCGAACCCCTTGACCCACCTGCCGGGGACGGCCCTCGCCCTCTTCCAGCCCGGCGACCTGGCGCGCGGCTTCTTCCACGCCCGGGACGACCGGGGCAACCTGGTCAAGGTCCCGCTCCTGACCCTCTCGCTCGCCGTGGTCGCCAGCCGCACCCTGGGCACGGAGCGCCACCCGGCGGTCTTCTCCCAGGCCGCGGCGAGCCTGCGGCGGACCGCCAAGACGCTGACCGCGGCGCTCGGCCGGAGCGGCTTCGTAGTCCACGGCTGGCGCGACACGGAGGCCCTGGCATGACCGTTGAGCCGATTCCCCAGGCCTTCCCGGAGCCTCTCCTCTCCCCCGCTTCCGTCTCTCCCCCAGCCGCCGAGCGCACCGCCATCGTCGAGCTCTCCGGCGAGACCACGCTGCCCGGCGCGGTGGTGCGCGAGCTGCGCCTGCTCCGGCCGGAGCCCTTCCTCGTCTTCTCCGACGGGCCGGGCGCGCTGCATCTGGTGCGCGCCGACCTCGGGCCTCCGGCGCTCCGGGAGGCCGAGCGCCTCACCCTCTCCGGCAGCCTGGGGAGTTTCGGCATCGCCGACCTCTTCTCGCTCCTCAACATGAGCCGCCGGACCGGCCTCCTGGCCGTGGCGAGCGACGCGGTCCAGAAGTCGGTCTGGTTCCGCCGCGGCGAGATCGCCTTCGCGGCCAGCAACCAGCCCGAGGACCGGCTCGGCCAGATCCTCTACCGGGTGGGCAAGCTGTCGCGCGAGGCGCTCACCGAAGCCGAGCGCCACCTGGTTCCCGGCAAGCGCTTCGGCGCCGTGCTCCTGGAGCGCAAGCTGATCGACTCCGCCGGCCTCTGGTGGGGGATCAAGCACCAGATCGAGGAGATCCTCTACTCCGTCTTCCGCTTCGCCCGCGGCAGCTTCTTCTTCCTCGACGGCAACCTCCTGCCGGAGGAGCTGGCGCACTTCTCGATCGACACCAACAACGTCCTCATGGAGGGCTACCAGCGGATCGACGAGTGGGGGCTGATCCGCGAGCACATCCGCAGCCCGCAGACGGTCCTCACCCGCACCGGCCGCAAGCCGAAGGAGAAGCTCGACGAGCGGCTGGAACGCCTGCTCCGGCTGATCGACGGCCAGAGCACGGTCGAGGACATCGTGCGCGGCACCGGTTGGGGAGAGTTCACGTCGAGCACCTCCTCCTCCTGGAGTCTGCCGGTTCCCAGGGGGGTGGCGGGCTCCCCCGCGCCGACCTCCGCCAGCGCCTCCTGCGCTCCGCTCTCGCCGAGTGGACCGCCTTCCAGGTGGTGCTGATCCACAACCTCCTCCCCGGAGCCGAGGCCGCCGAGCTGGTCTCCTACGTGCGGGCGATCGAGCGGTCCGGGCGAGGCACCTGAGAGGCAGTGAAAAATCGATCCCACGTGAAAGTCCCCGTAGAGACGCCCCAGGCGCTATCGAAATCCTTACCGTTACCGCGCCGTCGGGGCGTCTCCAACGCCGCCGAGATCTCAGGCGTCTCCGGCCTACGGAGACGCCCCGACGGCGGTGGGTTCCAGAAAGGTCCAGGACGGCGGCTGGGGTCGTCTCTACGAAGACCGCGCGGGGTAGGGTCATTTTTTCACAGCACCTGAGGAGAACGACGAGAGTCACTTGGGATCTCCGATCCTGCGCAGGTCCTCGAGCACCTCCCCGAGGGCGATCGTGGTCATCCGCGAAGCCACTTCCCCCGCCTCGCGGATCGCCTTTCCCCGGTGCCCCCGCTCGGGATCGAGCATCCCCGCCCGGATCTCGCCGAGGAGAATCCGCAGCTCTCTCGTCGTTCCTTGGACCCCGAGCGCCGCTTCGAGCTTGTCCCTCACTTCCTCCACCGGGACCTGGATTCCGAGCTCGGCCTTGGAGATCGCGGTCCCCGACACCCCTGCGGCTGCCGCCAGCTCCTCCTGAGTCCAGCCTCGCAGAGTCCGCAGCACGGCGAGCAGGTGCCCCCATTCCAGGGACACCCCCTGCAGGGGGTGTCCCTCCAGGAGCCCTTCCAGGAAACGGGGAGCGGCCTGCGGCGACTCGCTCCCGACCCGCCTCAGGACGTCGAGCTCCAGCCCGAGGGCTGCCCTGGTGAGCTGCGCCGCGGCCTTCCCCGCCTGTTCCACCTCCCGGTTGAGGTGGCGCCGATGCGGATCGCGCATCGTCTCGCGGAGCTCTCCCAGGAGGAGCCGCAGCTCGTCCACCCTTTCCTGGATCCCAAGGGTTTTCAGCAGCTGCTCCTCGACCGCGCTGGAGCTGGGCGCTCCGACCTCCTGTCGGGCGATCGTCGACTTGGCGACCCCTGACGCCGTCGCCAGCTGCACCTGCGTCCAGCCGCGCAAGGTCCGCGCCACCGCGAGCAGCAGCCTCCACTCCAGACCCGCACCCGCCATCGGCTCCTCCTTCCAAAGTCTCGGCGCCCAGCGTAGCGCAGCCGGCCGCCAACGGAGCCGACGACAGGGAGACGCCTCTTTTTTCGGCGCCTCGACACCACTTTCCGGAGTACGCTTGTTGAAATGACATCTCGCGCGGCCGCCGGCTGCCAAAGAGGCAGCTCGGGGTGCGCCAACCCGAAAGGAGACTCACCCTATGTCCCGCTCGCGTTTCGTCCTCACCCTGCTCGTCGTTGCCCTGCTGTCCGCCGTACCCGCCCTCCCCCAGAGCCGCCGTGGCGAGGCTCCCCCCCGCTCGGCCTCTTTCTCGGAGGCGTTACAGGGGTTCCTGCCTGGTTTTCTGACTCGATTGTGGGCGGAGGCAGGTTGCGGCTTCGATCCGTACGGTGGGTGCCTCGCAGTAGCCGCCCGCCCGGCCGTAAGACCTTCTCATAATACCGCCGTCTGGGCCGAAGCCGGTTGCGGCGTCGACCCGTACGGGGGCTGTTCGGCACAGCCGTCGAGCGGTGGAGGACACTAGCCGCCTCACCCTCCGGGGCCGGAGTTCCTCCGGCTCCGGTTTAATACGCTGCGGCCTCGAATCGAAGCTCTGGCGCCCGCCGCGCCCGCTGGAGATACTTCACGATCTGCAGCACCAACTCGACCGTTAGCCGCTCTCGCTCGGCCGCCTCGCGGAAGAGTTCCAGTGCCTTCTGGGCTTCCTCGTGAATCCCTTCAGCGATGAAGATAGGTGCCATCTCCCTGGCAAGACGCTTCACCGTGCTAGTCCGCCCCTGCTCGAGATATGCCTTCGCCAGCTCGACCGACACTAACGCTGCATCGTACGCGTTTCCACGGTCGAAAAATTCCTTCTTAACCTCGGAGAGATAAGCTATGGCCTCCGCCACCCTGCCACGACCCGAGGCCACGCGCCCGAACAACCACCGTACACGTACCTGATTATCTGCGCTGCCAGTTCTTACAGCCAGCTGCGCCACCTCCTCCAGTAGATCCTCACCCTCTTCATATCGATCGAGAGCACAGAGGTTCACCACTAAGTTGTAACGCAGGTAGAACATAAGGTGAGGTGGCGTATCTTTGGCAGCCGCTTGCAAAACTCGGATCGCCGCCTGAGGATCGCCCATCTGCTCCAGCACGAACCCGTGGTTCAGCTTTAGATACGGCTGCTCCTTCTTCGTCGCCACGCGCAAGGCCTCATGCAGCAGGCGCAGTGCCTCCGGGTATCGGCGCTGATCCCGTCGCAGAGATGCCTCCAATCCCAGCACCCGGCCCGCATCCAGCAGGCCATCGGGATCGCCTGTAGCGCCCGCCTTCCAGAGCGCGGCGCACTGTTCGAAGGCCTCGTCCGCCCAAACGAACTTGTTCCACGCTCGCCGCACGTTCCCGATGTGCCCCCAGCAGAAACCTGCCAGGCGCATCCGAAACAGTTCCTCCATCGGCGCGATCTCCGCGATGACCAAGGCTGACTCCGCGTACTCCGCCGCCCGCTCCCGGGAGCGCCCGACGGTCTGAATGCTCTCCTCACAGAGCCACTCGGCCAAAAACCACAGGTGGCAGCCGGGATCCGCGCGCACCACCTCGACCAGGTTCTCCCGGTCGAGCAGGTAGCCCCCTATCTCCCGCACCGCCGCCCGGTCCCTCGCGACCTTGTCCTCCACCCAGACTCGTACCGCCGCTTCGCTGTAGAAATCGCGGGAGATCCATGCCATCTCCTCGCCGAACTCCCGGGTCCGCCCGATCTGCTCGGCCGAGATCCGCACCGGACCTCGCCACTCGTCCGCGACCTCCTGTTGGAGCACCTCCTCGGCCGCCGCCAGGACTCTCCCCACCGTCGCCGGTCGCACCCCCATGGCCGTCGTCAGGGCCTCCAGGACCTGCCCGCCAGGCTCCTCCGGCTTGCCCCGCTCCAGGGTCTGAAGCCACGACTTCGTGTACCCCGTCTCCGCCGCGAGGTCTTCCGGCTCGATACCCAGAAGCTCGCGGGCGAAAGACAGGACCGCGCTCCCCTTCGCCTTCGGCTTGTTGCCTGCCATTCGACAGTTCCTCTCCCTTCGCTTGAGCGCTGGGATTGGACCACCTCCACATTCTGGTGTCAAGGCGCTGAGTTTGACCGCTTTTTGCTTGATTACGCTCTGCCGACGAGCGCCCTTCGTACCCTCTCTCCAGGTACGAGGACACACCCCATGCGAAAACGTCTGCTTCCCGAAGAGGCCCTCGCCCTGGCTCGGGTCGCCCACGCGATCGGCGACCTGCTGACCATCCAGGCCCGGCTCGCCTCGCTGTCGACCGCGTCCGATCTCGGCCTCGCCGAGATCCTCGAGACCGCGCGCCGGGCCTCGGTCGAGCTGGCGCCGGTCCGCGAGCGACTGGCCAAGCTCGCCGCCGAGCTCCCCGCTCCCCCCACCGATCTCTCCGATGCCGAGCTGAGCCCCCTGGAGCTCACCCGCGCCAGCCTGGAGTGCGTCCTCGCCGACCACCTCGACCCGGCGATCGCCACTCTCGCCGCGCTGCTCTTTCCTGAGGAAGCCCGCGGCCCTGCCGACGACGGAAGCCCCGTCCACTGAGCATTCTCTCCCGCGGCGGTCCGCCGGCGGACCCCTTCGACGCTCCGCAACTCCGCCGACCTCCAGAATGTGGTGTCATAACGCCTAATTTTTATCCATAAGGCCGTCCTTCCACCCCTGACCCTTGGATCCCGCTACTCTGCTGCCTCAAGAGGACCGCTGCCGGTCGACGCCATGATCCCTTGTCCAAAGGGGGGGAGATCCACATGATCGAGCCGTTTGCCACCCGTCTCACCCGGTTGCGCGAGGAGCGCCAACTCAGCCAGAAGCAGCTGGCCGCCCGCATCGGCTGCCCGCCCCGCTGGATCAGCCGGTACGAGAGAGGACCGCAGGTGCCGCGAACGCCGGAGATCTACCTCCGGCTGAGCGTCGCCCTCTCCGTGAGCCTCGCCGAGCTGCTCGGCGCACCACCGACCCCTGGATCGCCCGCCGACCCGCGGCTCGCGCCGGCGCAGATGCCGGCCCTCCTCGCCATCCTCGACGCCGCGCTGGCCCTGGCCGACGCCGATCTGCCGCCCGAGGATCGTCAGGCCGCGTACGATGCGCTCCGGAAGCGGCTCGAGCAACTCTGACCGCGCACACAAAAACCGGGGGGCCGTACGGCCCCCCGGATGCTTACGGCGGAGACGAGCGAACAGCTACTTGGCGGCGGTCGGCGGTACCACCGGATGGGTCTCCGGGGTGGCGACCGCCGTCCCCGGGGTGCCGGTTGCGGCCGGCGGGGGACTGCTCTTGCGCTTGCGGATGGCGACCGGCTTGAAGCCGTACTTGCCCAGGATCGCGTCGGTGAAACCGAGTTTTCCCTTGAGATTCGAGCCGATGCGGGCCCGGATCTTGTCACCCTCGACCAGGGCCTTCACGAGCTGGCCGCTGGCGACGCTCGCCTGGCTGCGCAGGTCCTCGCGCTGGGTCTCCAGGGAGCGAGCCTGGAGAAGCAGCGCTTCGAGAGCCTTGAAGTCCTCCGCGATGTGCGGCATATCCGGGAGGCTCGACTTGACGTTGGTGAGCAGCACGTCCCAGCGGGTGGTCCGCTCGGCGGATGAATTTCCTTTCACGGGCATGACGTTTCTCCTCTATACTGTCGGTTGTCGATGCGCGGGAGCGCGGCTTGCGCCCCCTCGCGTTGGGGTTTCGAGGGCGGGAGACCCGGTCCAGGGGTTTTCCGCCCGCACTTCCTCTTCTGCTCGCTCACGGTCAACCCAGGGTGCTGATGCGCCGGGCCATCGCCAGGTCCCGGCGGGTGATGCCGCCGGCCGCCTGGGTGGTGAGCTTGCACTCCACGGTACCGCTCTGGATGGTCACAGCCGGTTGGTGGCCCCCCTTCGCCGCCAGCGCCAGGACGAGCTCGGCGAAGGCGAGCGGCGCCCGTTCGTCGGCGAACTTGAAGGTGCGGACGAGGGACTTGCCGTCCCGCGACTGCCGCCAGCTGGGGAGCTTCGCCAGCCCGTCCTGGACGCGTTCCGGCTTGAGCCGGGTAACGGCGCGGGGGCGAGCCGAGTTCTCTCGGGACGGCACAGAGCTCTGCTTCGAGGTCGACATACTTTCTTCTTCCTTCCTGCGCGATAATCGCGCTTCCACCTTGAGCAAGATTGCCCATCGGTGGGACAAACCGTGAAACTCCGGATACGGTAGTCCCGTCCCTGGGGCCGAGTCAATAGTCTTTAGGCTAGAAAAATAGTCAGAATTTGACTCAACCCGATCAGGGCATTCCCTCGAAGAGAAATGCAGGAGGCAAATGGCTCGATCGGGGCGGTGATGCGTCGGTTGGAGCGCTGCGGGTCTGGATCTCCCACTCCTGGCTTGAAGCTCCCTACTTCTTCGGCCGATTGCCCGGCTTCCGGCTCGTAGCTCCCGACTTCTGGCGTGGAACTCCCCATCTCTCGCCGGAATCCCCCGCTCCGAGCGTTCAGCTCCCCATTTCTGGCGTGGAGTCCCCCCGTCTCTCGCCGGAATCCCCCGGTCCGGGCGCTCAGCTCCCCATTTCTGGAGTGGAGTCCCCCCATCTTTGGAGTGGAGCTCCCCAGTATGACCCGCTGATCGGCACTCCGCCGGCGAGAAGTGCGCTACCCTCGCCAGGAGACGAGGGTTACAATGGTCAAAAGCATAGAAGCAGCCGTAGCAAAGCTCAGGACAGATCCTGAACACCCGGTGACGGCCGAGATCGACGGTCTCGTCCTCGAGGTCCGCGACAACGGCCGGCGAACTGCCGCCGACCTTTTCCGCGAAATCGAGCCCCTGGACGACAACTCCGCAGAAGAGATGCTGCTGGCTATCCGGGAATCCAGAGAAAACGCCAGGAAGCTGGAAGCGACTGAGGAAGATGGCCCGGACCACTTGGAGCTGAACCGGAGTCGTCCGCGGTCACGAGCCGAACGATGACATTGGTGCCGAGCGCGATCACCAGCGTTCCCGCGCGCCGCGGGCGATCCCGGCTTCCATCTTCTCCTCCAAGCTGCGGGATGGACCCACGTAACCGGCGCAGCCGACGAGGTCCTCCAACGTCGTCCGAGGGAGATCCTCGGCCCGGCGCAGGACGACCGAGTTCCTGTGGTCCTCGACGATCAGCTCCATCCCTGCGGTCCAGCCGTGTCGCTCACGAATCTCTTTCGGGATGATGAGCTGTCCCTTGGCGGAAAGGTGGGTTACTGCCGACCGAGCTGCGGGTTTTGGCATGATCTCCTGTTCCCTCGCGCGCAGGGTAAGACGAGGGTACGATAGCCTTCCAGGAGATTCCAATGATAACTGACCCGATTGTAGAACAACTGCACAAGCAGCGCGAAAAATACATGGAGCGTTTTCAGTATGACTTCGACGCGATCGTGCGCGACATCAGGGAGCACGAAGCGTCCTACCCGTCGCCACTGCTGGAACCTCCGGCATCGCCGGCGTCCAACACGCCGGTGCAGCGGACTCGCTTCGCCCGCCGCTGAACAGATGCGCGAGCTGCCGCCGGACAAGCAAGCAGAAGTCGAGGACTTCGTGGACTTCCTACGGCTCAGAGACGCCGAGCGCGAGCTCGTACGCGCGAGCGCCAAGCTCTCGCAGCACGCATTCGAACAGGTCTGGGACAATTCCGAAGATGCCGACTACGACCGCCTATAGGTTCCGGTAGTCCCGCGAGTCCTCAATCCATCCGCCGATTCCCGGCGAATCCACCGAGCAGCGATTCTCGTCGAGGTCTTCTGAGAGGCTGTGAAAAAATCGCTCGCACGCGGAAATCCCCGTAGAGACGCCCCAGGCGCTATCGAGATCCTTGCCGTTACCGCGCCGTCGGGGCGTCTCCAACGCTGCCGAGATCTCAGTGTCCCCGGCCTGCGGAGACGCCCCGACGGCGGTGGTTCCGGGGAGGTCCCGGACGGCGGCTGGGGGCGTCTCTACGAAGGCCCGTGAGGTAGGAGACCGATTTTTTCACAACCTCTGAGCAGGGGACACGGCGGTTTTGGCCAGCAGTAACGGCGCGGTAGATTTAGACCTCCCGACCTTCAAAATGGTACCAGAGCGCTCCGGTCGCCGGCGCCGCATTCTTCGCTATACTCCTCACAGGCAGGGCCGCCGGCCTATGCGGTCCGCCGTTCCACATCGGGTGTTGTCGTGCGAGTTTTCGTCACCGGAGCAACGGGAGTCATCGGGAAGCGGGCCGTCCCCCTCCTGGTCGCGGCCGGGCATGCGGTGACGGCGGTCGGTCGCACGCCGGAAAAGCGGGCCGCCCTGGAGCGGGTGGGAGCGACCGCGGTGGCGGTCGACCTCTTCGATCCCGCGGCCGTCCGTAGCGCGGTCGCCGGCCACGACGTGATCTGCAACCTGGCCACCCACATCCCTTCGAGCTCGCGCATGCTCCTCCCCTGGGCCTGGCGGGAGAACGACCGCGTCCGCCGCCTCGTCTCCGCCCATCTGGTCGAGGCGGCCCTCGCCGGGGGCGTCCAACGATTCATTCAGGAGTCGTTCGGTTTGATCTACCCCGACCGCGGCGAGGCGTGGATCGACGAGAGCGTACGGCTGGAGCCGGCGCGCTACAACCGCTCCGTGTTGGACGCCGAGCGAGCGGCGGCGCATTTCACGGAAGGGGGACGAACCGGGATCGTCCTCCGCTTCGCCGGCTTCTACGGACCTGACTCCCCTATCCTGCTCGATATGATCAAGTTTCTGCGCAAGGGATGGTTGATGCTCCCCGGTCCGGCCGACGCCTACTGCTCCTCGGTCTCGCATGACGACGCCGCAACGGCCGTGGTGGCCGCGTTGGGGGCGCGCCCGGGGGTCTACAACGTGGTCGACGACGAGCCGGTGCGCCACCGCGAATACGCCGACGCATTCGCCGCGGCCCTGGGCGTCAAGCCGCCCAAGCTGCCACCGGCCTGGATGACCCACCTCTCCGGCTCCTTAGGCGAGACTCTCGCGCGATCGCTCCGGATCTCCAACCGGAAGCTGCGCGACGAGTGCGGCTGGGCGCCGAAGTTTGCGAGCGTGCGGGGTTTCGGGCGAGCTTTTCGCGGGCGTCCTGAGTGCAGCACGCCCAGAGCCGCGACGATCAGGAGCCTGGCAAGAAGTAGGGTTCCGGCCGCGCCGCGCGAGGTGCCACCTTACTCGATCAGTCGCTCCAGGATCGCTTCCGGAACCAGCTGGCGTAACTCGGGATGTTGCTCGAGAAGCCGGGCGTGTCGGCCAGATCCTTCTGCCGCTTGCTGGCACGCCGGCTGGGATCGCTGGCGGCCCAGACCTTGCCGCGCATCACGTCCCCCAGTCTCGCCACTGGCAGCCGGTGACCGAGGACCTCCCGCACCTCAGCTCGCGCCGGGAACCCCTCATATCGGGTATCGACCTGCAGTTGGATGCGGAGGTCCGAACCGGGAGCAGACAGGTGCACCGAAGGCTCGAAGCGCTCGACGCGAATCGGTGGCCCGAACAACGCCCCGAGGCGCTCGAGCTCGCCGGGGGCGAGCGCGAGATCGAGGTCGAGGCTCACGACCGGCTCGGCGTACGCGTTGACCGCCTGACCGCCGATCACGCAGTAGTGGGCGCCGGCCTCCTCAAGGATCTCAAGCGTCTGCTCGAGGAGATCCGCGTGATCCAGGGTCACCGTTTTCCAGAAGGTCGCCGCCTGCATGGGAAAGCCCTCTCGTCACTATAGCATCCAACCGTCCAGCTCCGGCGTGGCCTCGAAGACGCTGGCTCCCCCGTGCTAGACTCGGGGGACATAGCGCTCCGCCGGGCTCCTGGGCTCGACTTCCGCGCCGGGGCCCGGAGGAGGGAGCCTCCTGAACGACGAGGATCCGACCCAGCACGAAGGCGGCGCACCCCCCCTGCCCGGCGCCGTTCCGCTCCTGCTCACCGGCCGCACGGTCTCCCACTTCCGGGTCACCGAACCCCTGGGCGGCGGCGGCATGGGCGTCGTCTACCGGGCGGAGGACACCCGGCTCGGCCGCACGGTGGCGCTCAAATTCCTCGCCCCGGAGCTGGGGCGCGATCCGGTCGCCAAGTCGCGCTTCCTGACCGAGGCGCGGGCGGCCTCGGCCCTGGAGCACCCCAACCTCTGCACCATCTTGGACGTCGGCGAGACCCCGGAGGGGTTGCTCTTCCTCGCCATGCCGCTCTACCAGGGCGAGAGCCTGGAGCGGCGGATCTCCCGCGGCCCCCTGCCGATCGAGGAGGTCTTCGACGTCGCGACCCAGGCGGCGCGCGGTCTCGCCAAGGCCCACCAACAGGGCATCGTCCATCGCGACGTCAAGCCGGCGAACCTCTTCCTGACCGAGGACGGCACGGTCAAGGTCCTGGATTTCGGGATCGCCAAGCTCACCGGCGAGGTCGGCCCCACCCGGGCGGGCGCCTTCCTGGGCACCCCCTACTACATGGCGCCGGAGCAGACGCGGGGCGAGGAGGTCGACGCCCGGGCCGACGTCTGGTCGCTGGGGGCCGTCCTCTACCAGATGCTCGCCGGCCGGCAGCCGTTCGTCGGCGGCAGCAGCGCGGCGGTGATTTACTCCGTGCTCCACGAGGAGCCGCCGCCGTTGTCGCGCCTGCGCCCCGAGGTGCCGCGGGAGCTCGAACGGATCGTCTCCCGCATGCTCGAACGGGACCCGGAGCGGCGCTACGCCGATGCGGACGAGGTCCTCTCGGAGCTGCGCCGGGCCCAGGGCCTGGCGTCGACCACCCTCACCCAGCGCCCCAGCGCCAGCGGCCGGCGCCGGGGCGGCCGGGTGGCAGTCGTGGGCCTCGGGCTGCTGGCGGTCCTCCTGGGGTGGTGGTTCCTCGCCTGGCGCCACAACCGGGAGGCGTCGGCCCCACAGCCGGGCATCTTCCTCCGGCTGACCGACTACCCGGGCAAGGAGATGTTCCCCAGCCTCTCGCCCGACGGCAGTTTCTTCGTCTACGCGAAGGCGGTGGAGGGCCACTCCGACATCTTCCTCCAGCACCCCGGCGGCAAGCCCTTGAACTTGACCGCCGACTCGCCGGCCGACGAAACCCAGCCCGCCTTCTCCCCCGACGGCCAGCAGATCGCCTTCCGGTCGGAGCGCGACGGCGGCGGCATCTTCCTCATGGGGGCGACAGGGGAATCGGTGCGGCGGCTGACCGACTTCGGCTTCAACCCGGCCTGGTCGCCTTCCGGGCGGGAGATCGCGGTCGCGACGGAGGGGGCGTTCGACCCGGCGTCGCGCTATTCGCGCAGCCAGATCTTCCGGGTCGACCTGGCCACCGGCGCCCGCCGTTCGCTGGGCGTCGCCGACGGCCTCCAGCCCTCCTGGTCGCCACACGGCTGGCGCCTCGCCTTCTGGGGCCTGGCGCAAGGGGCACAGCGGGCCATCTGGACCCTGCCGGCGGAGGGTGGCGCGCCGGTCACCGTGGTCGCCGACGCCTACTACAACTGGAGCCCGGTGTGGTCGCCCGACGGCCGGTTCCTCTACTTCGCCAGCAACCGGGGCGGCAGCATGAACCTCTGGCGGGTGCCGATCGCCGAGCGGTCGGGCGAGGTGCTCGGCAACCCGGAGCCGATCACCACCCCGTCCGAATGGAGCGCGCTGCCCAGCTTCTCCAAGGACGGCCGCCGCCTGCTCTACGCCACCAACGACGATCGGAGCTTCGTCGAGCAGGTGCCGTTCGATCCGGCCGGGGGCCGGGTCAGCGGCCCGCCGGCATTGGTCTTCGAGGGGGCGCGCTCGATCCAGAGCTGCGACCTCTCGCCGGGGGAGGGGACCTGGCTGGCCCTGTGGGCCGGTTCCCCCCAGGACGACCTGCTCCTCGTCCGGCGGGACGGCAGCGACCTGCGCCAGCTGACCGACGATCCGGCGCACGACCGCGCGCCGCTGTGGTCTCCGGATGGGCGGGAAATCCTCTTCTACTCGGATCGCAGCGGCAAGTACGAGGCCTGGACGATCCGGCTCGACGGCAGCAAGCTGACCCAGGTCACCCACCTGCCGGCGAACGTCTTTCAACCCACCTGGTCGCCTTCCGGCCGGCAGATCGCCTTCACCTATGGACCCCAGGGGGCGAGCGTCCTCGACCTGGCGCATCCGGAGAGCCTGCGGGCGCTGCCGAAAGTCGAGGACGGCAAGGTCCTCGCCCGCGTCTCCTGGTCGGCGGACGGGCGCTTCCTGACCGGCCAGCTGCTGCGCCCGGACGAGTCGCCGGTGCCCGGCGTCGTCCTCTGGTCGCTGGCCGACAACGCCTACCGCCGCCTCACCGAGACGGGCGGCGACCCGGTGTTCTTCCACGGCGGGACGCGGGTCCTCTTCACCGAGCCCGCGGCGATCCGGCAGGTCGAGATCGCGACCGGCGAGGTGCGCACGCTGCTCACCCCGCCGCCGCACTCCTCCTACGTGAAGGCGAGCGTCGGGCCGGGAGACCGCATGCTGTGCACGGTGCGCACCACCGACGAGGGGGACGTCTGGATGCTGTCGCTCGACCGCGCGGCCGGACGGCCCTGAGGAAGGACCCACATCGGGTCGGGGGTAACCGGCGGCAGCGCTCCCGTAAGCGCCGCCGCGCCGTTCGATCTCCCGCGCCCTATTGCTGCTTCGGCCCGATCGTCCCGCCGCCCCCGCACGTCTGCGCGATCGTGGGTCGTGTCTCTGTGATCCCCGTACAACAGACCGTCCCCGCCGTGCCGCCGCCGGCCGCCCAGCCCAGAGTCGGCGGGTCGAGCTGCCGGATCGTTTCGCGGTTCAGCTGGATGCGGCGTATCTTCTTTTTCATGTGAACCCTCGCTTTCAGATCAGATCAGACCGGGCCTGGCATGGCCCGAGCCACTCCCCCGCTGCCCGGTGCCCTATTGCTGCTTCGGCCCGGTGCCGCCGGTCCCGCACTCCTCGGTGAGCCGTGGAGCCGTGATCGGACAGATGAAGACTGAGCAGGAGGCCGTGCCCAATGCTCCTCCCGCCGCCCAGCCCAGGATCGGCGGGTCGAGCTGTCGGATCGTTTCGCGGCTCAGTTGGATGCGGCGCATCTTCTTTTTCATGCGAACCCTCGCTTTCAAGCAGGCCGGGCCTGGCGTGGCCCGAGCCTCCCCCCACGCTGCCCCCTGCCGGCGCGATGGACGGGTTGCAGGTGTGGGGCTTCACTGAAGTAGGGTGCGCCAGCGCGGTCTTCCGTTGCCGTGGCGCGCCGTCGCGGCCCCGCCGCCTTACGAGTTGCGCTCCAGGACCCAGGGGACCATGTCGGAGAGGAAGCTCTTGTCCCGAGAGTCGGGCAGCCGGTCGAAGAGGGTCGAGAACTCGTGGAGGGCCGCCCCGGCGAGGCCGTTGGCGACCTCCTGGGCGTAGTCGATCGAGCCGTAGTGCTTCATCCGCTCGATCACCCAGCGCACCGGCGCCCCCAGGCGCTCGGCGCGCGGCGCAGCGAGGAAGGCGGCGAGGCGCTCACACTCCCCCGCGGTCGCCTGGGAGAACAGGTGGATCAGCATCAGGGTACGCTTGCCCTCTAAAAGGTCGTCGCCGAGCTCCTTGCCGTAGCGCTCGTCGCCCACGATGTTGAGCACGTCGTCGCGGATCTGGAAGGCGGTGCCGAAGAAGAAGCCGAAGCGGATCAGGGTCTCGAACTCAGGATACATGTCGCCGCTGCCGATCAAGGCCCCCAGGCGCATCGGAGAGATGGCGGTGTACCAGCAGGTCTTTTTCAAGACCATCTCGAAGTAGTCGGCCTCGGTCAGGTCGACGACGTTGTCCCGCCGCCAGCCGAGCTCCAGGGCCTGCCCCTCGCCCGACTCGCGGGCCATCCGCTCCATCTCCTCGATGAGCAGCAGGGCGACCTTCAAGCCGAACCCCAGGCGGTACTCGGCGAGCGGGCGCAGGCTGAGCATCACCAGGGTGTCGCCGGCGTTCAAGGCGAGCGGCATGCCGTGGAGGACGTGGAGGCTCGGCGCGCCGCGGCGCACCTGGCTCTCGTCCTGGATGTCGTCGTGGACGAGGAGGGCGTTGTGGAAGAGCTCGATCGACACCGCGGCGCGCAGCGCGTCCTCCGCCTGCGCCCCGAAGGCCCGGGCGGTGGCGATGCAGAGGCTCGGGCGCATCATCTTGCCGCCGCGGCGGGGGTAGTCGGAGACCAGGTCGTAGAGGTAGCGCCACGGCTCGCCGGCCGGCAGGTAGCGGCGGAGCGCTCGGCGGGTGAGCCGGCCGTACTCTTCGAGCACCGAGTGGATCAACGCCTCCCCGCGCCTCACCGTTTCCGCCCCTTCTTCGGAACGGCGGCCACGGGGGAGGCCGCGGCAACCGGAAGGGCACCGACCTGGACGGTGAGATCCCCCACCTCCTCCCCCGTCGCGCGCACCAGGACCCGTCGGCGGTAGCGGCCGGCTGGCAGATCGCGCGGGACCTCGATGCGGAGGAGCACCGGCCCGTCGTCGAGCGCGACGAGCTCGGCGGCGAACGCGGGGAGCGCAGGGTGGGCGGTGCCGGTCGTGAGCGGGGGCTCGACCACGAGGTCCAGGGACTGTGCTCCGGCGGCGAGCGCGAGGTCGACCTCCGTCCGCTCGTGGGACCATACGTAGACCGGAATGGGGACCGAGGAGCGGATCACGGTCGGGAGGCTCGGCGCCGGCGGCCAGTCCCTTGGCTCGACCTCAAGCTCTTCTTCCTCCCTGTCCTCGATCTCGTCCAGGCTCTCGTCGATGTCGCGCGTGACCCGGTCGGCGTCCTCCCGGAAGGGGTCCCCCCGGCGGGGGCTCCCCAGGCCCAGGGTACCGAAGCCAAGGCGGGCGAGCTCGGAGATCGCCTCGATCTGGAGGCGGAAGAGCAGCTCGGCCAACCGCCAGGGGTTCGGACGCGCCGAGAGGACCTGGCGGAGGATCTCCCGCACCAGCCGCTCCAGGTGTCGCATCGGCAACCCGAGGAGGTGCCCGCCTCCTCCGTATCGGGGCCAGGGCTCCTCGCCGTACCCCGACCGCGGCTCCTCGGGGTCCCTGGGCCGCCGTCGCCGCTCCCGGTCGTCCCGGTCCTCGCTCCAGGGCTCGTCGTCGAGCTCCTGCGCCATCCGGCGACCGCGGCGGATCTGCTCGTCGATCACGCGATAGCCGGCGCGGACCCCGGAGGAAGCGGCGTCGTCCCTCGGCTCTCCTGGGTCTCGCCGGGGCTCGCCCTCCCGCCAGGCTCCCCCGGCGTTGCGGATCGGTCCGGAGCGTTGGGGGTCTCGGCGTTGGTGGCGCGGGCGGTTCACGGGGCTCTCCTTCCTAGAGTGATTCAGGGATGATCGAAGCCCACGACGTCTTCGAGGCGCGGCGAGCCGGACAGGGCATGCGCCGCCAGTCGGCCGGAGATCATCGCCGCCTCGACACAGCCGACGATCAGGCCGCAGGCGGTCCAGTCGCCGGCCACGGTCAGGTTGTCGTAGGTGTTGTCCAAGGGCGAGATGCGGTCTTTTGCGGTGCCGGGGAGGGTCAGGACGTAGCGATCGGAAGGGTTGACGTTCGCCGTCCAGTATTGGGTGGCGAAGCGCTCCGGCCCGCTCGGGCGCACCGGTTTCTCCGGGAGGGGCGGCACCAGGAGCTCCCAGCGGAAGCCGCCGCCCGGGCGGACCGCCCGCGGCCAGAGGTGCCCGGCGTGGCGGTCGAGGAAGCGGACGGCCTCCTGCCGCGCCGCCGCGCGCCGAGCGACCGGATAGCCGGGGTCGTCGCGGCTCGGCAGCTCCGGTCCGGAGGAGAGGGCGCCGCAGAAGTAGGCGAGTGAGCGGGGGGCCCGCTCCGGCGGCCAGCCTTCCTCGGCGAGGAGGTGAGTCATGTCGGCCCAGGTGTCGAACGGCTTGACGAAGCCGGTCAGGGTGATGCCCTGGGCGCCGGGCCGGCCGAGGGCCGCCAGGTCCTTTCTGAGCCAGAGCTGGAAGGCCGCGGTCTCGATCGTCTTGACGCTGTCGACCATCCGCCGCCAGCGCCGGTCGCCGGCCAGGAGCTCCGCGGCGACGTGGGGGATCGCCCCCAGTCCCACGGCGAGGACGACGAAATCGAAGTCCTTCCCCACCCGCAGGGTCTTCCGGCCCACGCGGCGGCGGTCCCAGAACGACTCGGGGTCCCACCCTTCGGCCGCCAGGCGCAGGCCGTCCTCGAGCTGGCCGTAGTCGGGCCGCGCCGGCCAGCAGGGGAGGCCACGAACCGTGGTCAGGGGCTCATAGGTGCCGGACGACACGGTCGCCTGGACGTCGAGCTCAAGGGCCTCGACGTAGGAACGCTCGCCGGCGGCGAGGCGCGCCGCGTTGGCGAGCCGCACGGCCTCCAGGCGATGGAAGAACTCGAAGCGGACGCCGCGCCTTCGCAGCACCTCATAGAAGGGAGCGAAGACGACGTCGCCCATGCCGGCCCGCATCTTCCAGAAGATCGCGCCACGGTAGGTGAAGAGCGTCCGCAGGAGGTCGCGCAGGGCCTGACCGGCGGACATCCGCGGCCGCGCCGGGTCACCGTCCTCGTAGGCGAACATGCGGTCGTAACCCACGCCGCGCAGGAAGGCGGAGTCGAGGGTGGCCCGGGACGCTCCGTTGAGCTCCAGCCACTCGCGGAAGTCGTAGTCGTCGACGGCGTCGAAGCCGCGCGGATCGGTCACCAGTCCGAAGCGGATCACGCCACGGGTCACCGAGAGGAGGAGGTCCACGACCACCCATACGCGGCGCAACTCGTCGTCACGGCGAGCCAACTCCGAGAGCAGACGAAGGGCGCTCCGAGCTACGTTCTCGAGGGGGCGGACGACCGCCGCCTCCGCACCTCGTCCAGGTGGATGGCGGCTCCAGGCGCCGAAGAGGATCGCGAGGCTCCGCATCGCCTCGGCCAGGCCGACGAGGGTCGCCAGGTGTCCATAGCGGATCAGGCGCACCAGGCTGTCGAGGACCGCTTCCGGAGCCAGCGGCGAGCCGCGGAGCTCGCCAGAGGCTTCGTCCTGGCGCCGGCGCGCCGACTCGACCACGGTCGCGAGAAGCCGCGCGGTATGGACCAGATAGCCGCTCACCGAGAAAGGATTGTCGGCGGTCAGCGGATCGCCCGGCAGACCGGGCATGGGCGGGAAAAAGGCGGTCCAGTCGTCCCTGCCACCCTCCTCCCGCTCCTCCGTGAGGCCGATTCGGGGAGCTGGAAAGAAGGCGTCGCGCCAGTCTGCCATGGGCTGGGTCTGGGGATCGCGTCCGAGCTCGGCATAACACTCCCGGAGGAGACGGAAGGCGTTCTCGTAGCATCCCATCCAGACGTGAAGACCGTGCTCCTCGATGCGCCCGGCCGCGCCGCGGCCGGACGCCCCCTTGCCTCCCAGCCGCCAGCCCTGCTGGTAGACGGTCACCGCGAAGCGGCCATGGTGCTCGGGTCGCGTGAGCTCGAACGCGGCCGTGATCCCCGCGCAGCCGCCGCCCAGGACGGCGACCTGAATGGGCCTTCCCCGCCGCCGACCCTTCACAGCCGCCGCTTCCCTGGGCACGGGTCCGACGCTGCGCCCTCTGCGCAGGGATCGCAGTGCCGGTCGACGCAGTCGAGGACAGCCTTGAGCGCTCTCTGGGGGGTGCAGGTCGTGAGGATCGCCGCCAATTCCGAAGCCTGGGGACATCCTGGCTCGTCCACCGCAGGCTCCGGGTGAAACGGCTGCCAGGGCAGGGTGCCCGCGGTATGGGAGATCCCCTTCGAGAGCCCGATCTCTAAGTTCCTCAGCTCCATCCGGAAAGGATTCCTGGGCTCGAGGAGGTCCGCGATCGCCCCTTCCATCTCCTGGGGCGGCAGCATGGAAGAGGTCCGGAGACCCAAGGTGTCCACCAAGGGGAGGCTCGGATACCGGTAGAGCCGGATCGCCCGCCGGGAAAGCCGGGTAACCTTGGGGTTCAACAGAGTCCACGGCTCGACGACGAGCGCCTGGTAGCAGGCGCCGTGGGGCTCCTCGACGTCGCGGAACTGCTTGAGCGCCAGCATCTGCAGTCTTTCCCGACCGCAGAGGATCCGGCGGGCCCGATCGAGACACGGATCGCGACGGGAGCCGTCCTCTAGCGGGGAAGCGCCGGCGGACAGGGGGTCCTCGGCCATCACCTCGATCAGCGTCCGCTGCTCGCTCTGCAGCCCGGCGTCGAGAACCGAAAAGACGGCCGCCTTCATCTGGAGCACCGGCCCGTCGACCAACCAGGAGTGCCGGGGAGTCTCGATGGTCGCGTCCATCGCCGGCACCCCCTCGACCTCCCGCATGGTCATCGCCAGGGTCGGATTGTCGACGAAAACGAAAGGTCGGGTCACGGCGAAGCCCCGGAGGCAGCCCCCTTCGTACCAGGCGAGCGGCACGTTGAAGGAGATCATGCACGACTCGATCCAGGCGCCGCTCCGCCCATTCGAGAACATCCGGCCCGCCGAGGCGACCATGTAGACGTGCCTCCCCCACGGCACGAAACGGTACCGATCGTCGACGTTCAGGTAGCCCTCGATGAAGCGGCGGAGCGGATCGGGGTCCGCTCGCAAAGGAAAGACGTCGCAATGGATCCCGGGGACGAGGAAGGGGCCGTTCCACACCTGCTGCGCCGCGCCGGCGAACGTGTTGTAGCGCGCCTTCGCGGGAGTGGGGCCGTGGCCGGGGACCGGGACCCCCTCCCGGAACCAGGGAGAGCCGCGCATCCGCCAGCAGATCGTCTCGCCTTTGCCATAGTTCAGGTCGACGCTCATCCAGAAGGGGAAGAAGGGCTCGAGGATCGAGAGCGCGCGCCGGTCGACCGTGCGCTCCCGGGCCACTTCGAGGCCCAGCGACGCGACGATGGGGAAGGCGGGGTTCTCGCGGAGGCGGATGCGGAAACCCCCGGTGATGTCGCCTTGCAGGACGTTGGGGAGGCCGAGCAGGCCGCCGCGATTGTAGCGGGCGACGCTCATCCGCGATTGCACCAGGGCCTGGTAGCAGATCTGGCTCGGATGCTCGGAGTCCGGGAACTGTTTGAGCGTCAACGCCTCCACTCGCGGCTCCTGGTAAAAGCCGAGCAGCTGGCGCAGGCTCTCGAGGAGGACCATGCCACGGCCTGCCGGGTCTTGCGGTCCGAAGCCGGCCAAGGGGGCGCGCAGGGAGAGCTGCGCCAAGCCCCAGCCGACGGACCACGAGGTCCGGGTGAGGCGGGAGAGGCGCTCGAACGGATCGACCATCTCGAAGTCGGGAGGAAAGAGGGAGGGGTTCTGGCCCATTCGTTGATCGATCTCGAGCAGCCGCTCCCCGCCGGTTTCATGGCGGCCGAAGCCTTTGACGTCCAGAGTCAGGAGCCGGGTGGGATTGCGCGGGTCGACCAGCCACTCCTCGAGGCCGGGGTGCAGGGCGACCAGGACCTTCGGCCAACCGTAGATCTCCCGGCCGGTGCTGAGCGAGGTGGGGTCGTCGACGAAGATGAAGGGGGTGTTCACCACCCATCCCTGGAAGGTCCGCGGTCCCCCCCTGCGGGTGCGGCCCCACTTGCCGAGCGGTACCGCGAAGAAGATCTCGTGCTGCGACACCCAGCCCAGATTGACCTCCTCGGCCGCCATCCGTCCGTAGTCGAGGACCACGAAGAGGACGTACGGAAGATAGGGGTGAAACTCGCAGACCTCCGGGGCCACGTTGAGATAGCTCTTGCAGAAAGAACGCAAGATGTTCATGTTCGCCCGCAGAGGGAAGACGCGGGCGGTCACTCCCGGAAAAGAGAAGGGCGGAGGCGCCAGGAGAGTCGCGTCGGCCGCACCGCGGGACCTGTAGACCGGCATCCCATAGAGAGAGCCACTCATGTGCTCTTCGCCTCCTCACTTCCCGGCGCTAATTTTTTTTGACTCTAGAACTTTCTCCTGCTTGACGCAAGCCTTGCTCGACAGCTACGCTCGCCTCTCCACGAGCGCACGCCGCCGCCGACCGGCGGCACGGAACGCCGGATGCCCATCGCCGAACCCTGGCTGATCTATGGAGCGACAGGCTTCACCGGCCGGATGCTGGTCCGCCACGCCCTGGCCCGCGGCCTCACTCCCCTCCTCGCCGGCCGCGACCTGGCGCGGCTCCGGCGGTTGGCGGACCCTTGGGGGCTCGAATACCGCGCCGCCCGCCTCGACGATGCGCCCGCCCTCGTTCGTCTGCTCAGGGGCGCCAGGCTGGTGCTCAACGCCGCCGGACCGTTCCTCGCCACCGCCGGACCTCTGGCCGCGGCCTGCCTCACCACCGGAACCCACTATCTGGACGTGACCGGCGAGCCCTCCGTCTTCGTCGCGCTCCGGCGCCGGGACGGGGAGGCGCGCCGGCGGGGGGTGATGCTGCTGCCGGGGGCCGGCTTCGTCGTCGTGTCCACCGACTGCCTGGCGGCACATGTCGCGCGCCGGCTGCCCGGGGCGGTCGGACTGCGCCTGGGGATCTCGCGGCCGACCTTCGGCGCCCGCGGCACGCTGCGGACGGCCGTCCGATACCTCGGTGCGGGAGTCCACGTCCGGCGCGACGGACGGTTGGTCCGGCTGCCGGGGAGCGACTTGGAGCACCGCTTCGACTATGGGAGGGGGCGCCGCACGAGCTTGATCGTCGACTGGGCTGACGTGGTTACGGCCCCCTTCACCACCGGCATTCCCAACGTCGAGGTCTATCTGGAGCTCCTACCGTGGGAAAGTGCGGTGCTGCTGGCGAGCCGCCGAACCGGTTGCCTGCGCTCTCGCCTCGGGGACGCCCTGCTGCAGGCAGGGCTTGCGGTGATGCCGGAGGGCCCCGCAGCCGCCGAGCGCCGGCGGGCCCGTTGCGTCGTGGTGGCCGAGGCCGAGGACCACGCCGGCCGCCAGGCGATCTCCCGGCTCCAAACTCCCGACGGCTATACTTTCACCGCCGCCGCGGCCCTGACCCTCGTCCAAAGGGTTCTCGCAGGAGAGCTTGCCGCCGGCTTCCAGACCCCCGCCGGGGTCTACGGCGCCGACTTCATTCTTGGCCTCGACGGGGTGACCCGGGAGGATTTGGTGGACTGGCCCCCTCGTACCGCGTGCGGTGAAGAGAGCCGATCGAGGAGCTCGCGCGCTGCCGTGAGGTCGCGCGTCACGAACCCCCCGCCATAAGTCTCACACACGGCCGCGAGCCGGGGCCGGGCCTCGCCAGCTCGCCCCTGCTCGGCGAGGAGGCGGCCCAGGCTGGTCGCCACTCGCAGCTCGAAGGAGCGCGCCCCCCATCGGCGAGCGATCCCGAGCGCCTTGGCAAAGGTGGCCTCGGCGGCCAAGGCGTCTCCGGAGAGGCGCAGCAGCTCGCCCTGGAGGCGGAGGAGCTCGGGCTCGAAGTAAACCTCCAGGCCGGTCTCGAGCGGGGCGAGGGCCTCGCCGGCCACGGCCAGCCCCTCGGTGGAGCGCCCAGCCACCAGATGGGCCTCGATCAGATAAGAGAGCCAGTACCTCCGGGGCAGCCGCGCCCCGGTGGCCCAATGCAGGTCGAGGCCGGCCTGGATCTGCGCCGCCCCGCCCGCCAGGTCACCCCGCTGGCAGGCGACCCACCCCTGCCCACAGTGGGCGAGGGCGTGGAGGAGGGCGAACTCCTGCTCGCGCGCCAGACCGAGCAGCCGCTCTGCCACTCCGGCAACCCGGTCGACGTCCCGCAGCTCCCGCCAGAGGGCGATCTCGAAGAGCAGCGTCATGCCGAGCAGAAAGGGCGAGCCGAGGGCCTCGACGGTCGCGAGCACCGCGTCCCGCTTGCGGATCGCCGCCTCCGGCTCGCCCAAGACCCAGAGCACCCAGAAGTGATACACGTGGGGCAGGAGGCTCGACTCCTCGCCGAAGACCTGAGCGAACTCGGGGAGCAGGTTGGGCTCGTAGAGCGCCGCGGCCTGCTCCGCCAGGGCCAGCGCCTCGCCGAAGCAGCCGCCATAGAAGGTCGTGTGAATCCGCGCCGAGCAGCCGATGAAGACCTGGACAGGCGTCTCGGCGAGGCGCGCGATCTCGTCCGCGCAGTCGATCGAGGGCTGGCGGTCCGCCCGCAGGATGTGGTGCGCCCAGAGCCCATAGAGCGACGGGATCAGCAGCGCGCGATCCCCCAGCTCCCGGGAAAGCGCGGTGCAGCGCTCGGCGTTGACGCCGACCTCCGCGTCCCCCCAACCCTTGATCGCTCCGAGGGCGACGCCGAGCAGGGAACGCAGGGCGAGCTCCCGCCCCAGCCGTTCGGGCGTTGCCGGCAGGGCGAGCAGCAGGTCCAAGGCCCGGCTCAGGTGGTTCATCGCCTCGCGCATGGCCGAGCGCTGCATCGCCCTCAGGCCGGCCCCCTGGAGATACTCGATCGCCTCCGACGTCAGGCCGCCGCGCTCGCAGTGGTGCGCCATGAGCTCGGGCTCGGCCTCGGCCACCGCCGGGAACTCCTCCTGGAGCAGACGGGCGAGCCGCTGGTGGAGCTCCCGGCGGTCGCTCGCCAGGAGCGACAGGTAGGCGGTGTCCTGGATCAGGGCGTGCTTGAAGACGTAGCGCGCCCGGTGCGCCGGGCCGCGGCGGTGGAGGATCTCGGCCTGGAGGAGCTGACCGAGCGCCGCGCGCAGGGCGGCCCCCTTGATCCAGGAGAAGGCCTCCAGCTGCTCCAAGGAGAAGGTGCGGCCGAGGATCGCCGCGAGCTGCGCCACCGCCTTGGCCTCCCCCAGGCGGTCGAGGCGGGCGAGGAGCGAGCCGCCGAGCGTGAACGGAATGCCCGCCGGCTTCCTGGGCGAGGCGTCCGCCTCCAGCACCGCCTTGGTCAGCTCCTCGACGAAGAGCGGGATGCCGTCGGTCCGCGCCACGATCTCCCGGTGCATCTCGGGGGACAGCGGCTTCCCCGCGGTCACCCGCTCGATCAGCTGCTCGGTGTGCGCCTGGGAAAGGCCGCTCAGGCTGAGCTGCGTGACCGCGGTCTGATGATGCCAGGGGGCGGTGAGCTCGGGACGGAAGGTGGCGACCAGGAGCAGGGGGAGCCCGGGGAGCTCGCGCAGCAGCAGGTCGAGAAAATCGAGCGTCGAGGGGTCGATCCAGTGCAGGTCCTCGATCACCAGCACCACCGGATGGCGCTCGGCCATGGCGCCTAAAAGCGCCAGGACGGCGGCGAGCGTCCGCTTGCGCCGCGCCTCGGGGGAGAGGACGGGAGGTGAGTAGCGTCCCTCGGTGGGGAGCGAGAGCAGGGCGCCGAGCAGCGGAGCGTACTCCGCAACGGGAAGAGCGTGTTCGTCGAGCACCTCCTCGAGCCGGCGGAGCTTCTCCTCGCCGGAGCGCTCGGCGCCGTCCTCAGGGGCGAAGAGCGCCCGCGACAGCAGGTGCAGGATGGGCGCGAGCGGCGTGTTCTGGGCGAAGGCGGAACCGTGGGCGATCAACCAGGTCGGCGCCACGTCCGCAGCTTGCTCGGAGAGCGCCCGGACGAGGCGCGACTTGCCGATCCCGGCCTCGCCGGCGATCAGCACCGCCTGGCCCGCCCCCGAGCAGGCCAGGCGGTAGCGGTCGAGGAGGATCTTGAGCTCGGCCTCCCGGTTGACCAGCGGGGCTACCGAGCCGCCTCCCCGGCTTTCGGGCTCCAGGGGCGAGCCCAGCTCGTAGACCTCGACCGTCGCGTCGAGGTCCTTCAGGTGCACGGCGGGCAGCGGCTGGGTGGCGAACCGCCGCTCGAGCAGCTGGCGGCTCGCCGCGCTCACCGCGATCCGGCCCACCGGCACCTGGCTCTGCAGGGCCATGGCGATGTCGAAGGCGTCGCTCGCCTGGAGCGCCTGGCCGGCGGCGGGGCGGGTCACCACCACGGCGGGCCCGGTGTGCACACCGGCGCGGACGGCGAACCGTTGGGCGGCGGCGGCCGGGAGGGCCGTGAAGCGCGCCTGGAGCTCCCGGGCCGCCCGGACGGCGCGCTCGGCGTCGTCCTCGTGCGCCTGCGGGTAGCCGAAGCAGAGCCACAGCATGCGGTTGAGGACGGCGCCCACCGAGCCGGCGAGCTCCCCGCAGATCTCCCGCCCGAGGCTCTCGAAGGCGACCGCGGCCTCGGAGAGCACCTCGGGGTCGAGCGCGCCGGACTCTCCGGCCGGCCGGTCGAGCTGGACCAGCGCACAACAGGCGATGGTGACCGTCCGCCGCTCGCCGCTGCTCTGCCGGTGTCTCTCGTCCGGGGTGGGCCGGGCGATGGAGGGGGCCGGACCCTCGACCACGGTGGCGACCGTTGCGTCGCCGACCCCGGACGGCGGAGCCGGACGGAGCGCCGCTGCCGCGCCCCCGCCGGAAGATCCGGCGGCCTCCTCCAGCGCCTGGAGCACCACGGCCGTGGACTGGGGGCGATGGCGCGGATCCTTCTGGAGCAGCCAGTCCACGAGATCGCAGACCGCGGACGGCAGCGTGGGGTGGGACTCCTGGAGCGGCGGCGGCTCGAAATGGATCACCCGGGCGAGCGACTGGGCCGCGGTCTCGGCCCGGAAGGGCGCCTCCCCGGTCAGCATCTCGTAGAAGAGCGACCCCAGAGAGAAGAGATCGGAGCGCTCGTCCAGAGGGCGCCCGAACGCCTGCTCGGGAGACATCGCAAAGCAGGTGCCCAGGATGAGGCCCGGCGTCGAGACCGTCGGCTCCTGGCTTTCCCCCCCATCCTCGCCCGGCATCTCCTTGGCCAGACCGAAGTCCAGGATCTTCGCCCGGCCGAAGGGGGTGACGATGACGTTGGTCGCCTTCAGGTCGCGGTGGAGGATGCCGCGCGCGTGCGCCTCGGCGAGACCCTCCGCGATCTGGCGGCCGAGCTGTACGGCCCGCGCCGGGGGGACGACGGTCTCCTCGTCGAGCAGGCGGCGCAGCGTCCGGCCCTCGACCAGCTCCATGACGATCCAGTCGCCGTCCTCCCCCTCCAGGAGGTCGTAGACGTGAACGATCGCCGGGTGATTGAGGCGGGCCACGGCCCGGGCCTCGCGCCGCAGGCGTTCGCGGCCGTGGCGCGGAGCGGCGTCGGCGCGGACCTGTTTCAAGGCGACCCAGCGCCGCAGGCGCTCGTCCCAGGCACGCCAGACCTCGCCCATGCCGCCGCTGCCGAGCAACTGGTCGAGCCGATATGGGCCGAGCCTCCCCAGCGGCTCCGGCCCCCTCTTTCCGGGGTTCACGCGGGGATTGTATACGAAGAGCCGGAGGAACCGGCGAGGAGGCGACCCAGGCTCGTGGCGGCGCGCAGCTCGAAGGTACGGGCCCCCTGCTCGCGAGCGATGCCCTGCGCCTGGCGAAAGGCCGCCTCCGCCGCTCCGGCGTCCCCGGAGGCGCGCCGGAGCTCCCCCTCCAGGCAGAGGATCTCGGCATCGAAGTTGACGTCGAGCTGGACCTCCGACAGGGCCAGGGCCTCGCGGGCGGCGGCCAGCCCCTCGGCGAGCCGGCCGGCCGCCAGGTGGGCCTCGATCAGGTAGGAGCACCAGTAGGCCCGCATCAGCCGCGCCCCGGTGGCTGCGTAGAGGTCGAGACCGGTCTCGATCAGCGCCGTCCCGCCCGCCAGGTCGCCGCGCCGGCAGGCGGCCCACCCCTTTCCACAATGGGCGGCGGCGTAAAGGAAGGCGAACTCCTGCTCGCCGGCGAGCGCCAGCAGCCGCTCGGCCGCGTCCTCGACCCGCTCCGGGTCCTCGGCTCGCAGGTCGCGCCACAGGGTCATCTCAGAGACCAGCGCCAGGCCGAGCGCGAAGGGTGAGCCCAGGGTCAGGGCGATAGCGAGGACCGCGTCCTGCTGGCGGACCGCCGCCGCCGGATCGCCCAGGATCCACAGCACCCAGGACTTCATGAGGTGCGGCATGAGGATGGAATCGTCGCCGTAGGCGGCAAGCTCGGGGACCAGCTCGGGCGTGTACAGCACAGTCGCCTGCTCGGAGAGGGCCAGCGCTGCGCTGAACCGGCCGCTGTAGTAGGCGGTGTAGGCGCGGGTCGCATAACCCATGTAGACCTCGGCGGGAGTCTCCGCCAGGCGCGCGATCTCGGCCGCGAGATCGATCGTCGGCTGGCGGTCGCCGCGCAGGAGGTGATGCGCCCAGAGCGAGCTCTGCGCCTGGATCAGGCCGCCGCGCTCGCCGAGCTCCCGGCAGAGGGTTACACAGCGCTCGGCATTGCCGGCGACCTCGGGAGCCCCCCAACCCCGGACCGCTTCGAGGACGACGGCGAGCACGGAACGCAGCGCCAGCTCCCGTCCCCACCGCTCGGGCTCCGCGGGTAGCTCCTGCAGCAGGTCCAGGGCTCGGTTCAGCTGGCTCATCGCCTCGACGTGGGCCGAGCGCTGCGCGGCCCGCCGGCCGGCTTCCTGGAGATAGTCGACGGCCTCGACGGTCAGGCCGCCGCGCTCGCAGTGATGGGCCATCAGCTCGGGCTCGGCTTCGGCGATCGCCGGGAATTCCTCCTGCAGCAGGAAGGCGAGGCGCCGATGGAGCTCCCGGCGATCGCTCGCCAGGAGCGACAGGTAGGCGGCGTCCTGGATCAGGGCGTGCTTGAAGATGTAGCGCGCCGCCGGCGCCGGCCCCCGGCGGTAGAGGATCTCGGCCTGGACGAGCCGGCCGAGCGCGCTGGACAGGGCGGCTCCCTTGATCCAGGAGAGCGCCTCCAGCAGCTCCAGGGAGAAGGTGCGGCCGAGGACCGCCGCGAGCTGCGCCACCGGCTTGGCCTCGCCCAGGCGGTCGAGGCGGGCGAGCAGCGAGCCGCCGAGCGTGAAGGGAATGCCTTCCGGCTGGCGCGGCGAGACGCCCGCCTCCAGCACCGCCTTGATCAGCTCCTCGACGAAGAGCGGGATGCCGTCGGTCCGCGCCACGATCTCCCGCTGGATCTCGGGGGAAAGCGGCTTCCCCCGGGTCACCCGCTCGATCAGCTGCTCGGTGTGGATCGTGGAGAGGCCGCCCAGGCGGAGCTGGGTGACCGCGGTCTGGTGGTGCCAGGGGGGAGTGAGCTCGGGCCGGAAGGTGGCGACGAGGAGCAGCGGGAGCACGGGGAGCTCGCGCAGCAGCAGGTCGAGCAGGTCCAGGGTCGAGGGATCGATCCAGTGCAGGTCCTCGATGACCAGCACCAGCGGGTGGCGATCGGCCATGGCGCCGAGCAGGGCCAGAATGGCGGCGAGCGTCCGCTTGCGCCGCGCCTCCGGAGAGAGGACGAGAGGGGGATAGCGCTCCTCGACGGGGAGCGAGAGCAGCGCGCCGAGCAGCGGGGCGTACTCCGACACCGGGAGAGCATGCTGGTCGAGAACCTCTTCCATCTGGCGGAGCTTCTCCTCGCCGGAGCCTGCGCCGTCCGCGGCGAAGAGCGCCCGCGACAGGAGGTGGAGGATGGGCGCCAGCGGCGTGTTCTGGGCGAAGGCCGAGCCGTGGGCGATCAGCCGGGTCGGCGAGGTTGGCGAAAGGGCCGCGATCTGCTCGAAGAGGGCCTGCACCAGGCGCGACTTGCCGACCCCGGCGTCGCCGGCCAACAACACGGCCTGGCCGGTTCCCGAGCGGGCGAGGCGGAAGCGGTCGAGGAGGATCTGGAGCTCGGCCTCGCGGTCGACCAGGGGGGGTAGAGGGCTGTCCTCCCGGTCCGCCGGCTCCCGGGGGAGGCCAATCTCGTAGACGGCGACCGTGGCGTCCAGGTCCTTCAGGTGGACGGCGGGCAGCGGCTGGGTGGCGAACCGCTCGGCGAGCAGCTGGCGGCTCGCCGAGCTCACCGCAATCCGGCCGGCCGGCACCTGGCCCTGGATCGCCAGGGCGATGTCGAAAGTGTGGCCGGGCTGGAGCGCCTCGCCGGTCGCCGGGCGGGTCACCACCACGGCGGGCCCGGTGTGCACGCCGGCGCGGACGGCGAGCCGGTGGGCGGCCGCGAACGGCAGGGCCGCGAAGCGCGCCGCCAGCTCCCGGGCCGCGCGGACGGCGCGCTCGGCGTCGTTCTCCTGCGCCTGCGGGTAGCCGAAGCAGAGCCACAACATGCGGTGGAAGACGGCGCCCAGAGACCCGTCGAGCTCCCGGCAGACCTCCCGCCCGAGGCTCTCGAAGGCCATCGCCGCCTCGGAGAGAACCTCGAGGTCGAGACCGCCCGACTCCCCGGAAGCCCGATCGAGCGGGCCCAGGGCGCAGCAGACGATGGTGACGGTCCGCCGCTCGCCGCTGCTCTGCCGCCCGCCCTCCTCCCGGGCCTCCCGGGCCGGCCGAGCCACCGGGTGAGCCGGCTGTTCGACGAGGGTGACGACGGTCTCGTCGTCGAGCCCGGAGGACGAAGCGGAGCGCAGCGCCGGCACCGCTCCCCCGCCGAAGAGCCCGGCGGCTTCCAGGGCCTGGAGCACCACGGCCGTGGACTGCGGGCGTTGAGAAGGCTCTTTCTGGAGCAGCCAGTCGACCAGGTCGCAGACCTCGACCGGGAGCTCGGGGTGCGATTCCTGGAGCGGCGGCAGCTCGAAATGCACCACCCGGGCGAGCGACAGCGCCGCGGTCTCGGCCCGGAAGGGCGGCTCCCCGGTCAGCATCTCATAGAGCAGCGACCCCAGGGAGAAGAGATCGGAGCGCTCGTCCAAAGGGCGCCCGAACGCCTGCTCGGGAGACATGGCATAGCAGGTGCCCAGGATGAGACCCGGGGTCGAGACCGTCTGCTCCTGGCTCTCTCCACCGTCCTCGCGCAGGATCTCCTTGGCCAGGCCGAAGTCCAGGATCTTGGCCCGGCCGAAGGGGGTGACGACGACGTTGGTCGCTTTCAGGTCGCGGTGCAGGATGCCGTGCGCGTGCGCCTCGGCGAGACCCTCCGCGACCTGGCGGCCGAGTTGCACCGCCCGCGCCGGGGCGACGACGGTCTCCTCGTCGAGCAGGCGGCGCAGCGTCCGGCCCTCGACCAGCTCCATGACGATCCAGTCGCCGTCCTCCCCCTCCAGGAGGTCGTAGACGTGAACGATCGCCGGGTGATTGAGGCGCGCCACGGCCCGGGCCTCGCGCCGCAGGCGTTCGCGGCCGTGGCGCGGGGCGGCGTCGGCGCGGACCTGTTTCAGGGCGACCCAGCGCCGCAGGCGTTCGTCCCAGGCGCGCCAGACCTCGCCCATGCCACCGCTGCCGAGCCGCTGGTCGAGCCGGTACGGACCGAGTCTCCGAGGTGGCTCCGGCCACCTCTCTTCCGAATTCACGTGCGCATTGTAAACGAAGAGCCCCACGCATCTCCGTCTGGCCCTTCCGCCCCTCCTCTGGTATCATTTGTTCTGTTGCATCCCACGAGTTGCGCAGAGACTGATGGAGGGCCCGACGGCTCTCCCCCGGGAGGGTTGTAGGGTCTGGGGTCACCGCCCTCGAACACGATGGACCGACGTTTTACCGCCGACCTGCTCGCCGAGTTCGCGGCCGAGGCGCAGGAGCGCCTCGACCGGTTGGAGGAGCTGTTGCTCGCCCTCCCCGGCGCGACGCGCGAGGAGCGTCCCGGCCTCCTCGCGGCGGCCCGGCTGGAGCTCCATACGCTCAAGGGGAACGCCGGGATGATGGGCCTCTCCGAGCAGCAGGTCCTCGCCCATGAGCTCGAGGACCTGACCGAGGAGGTCGATCTTACGGCGCCCTCGGTGACGCCCCTCCTCGCCGGAGTCGACCGCTTCCGCATGCTCGTCCAGGAGAGCCTCGAAACTCTCGGTGCAGGAGCGCCCACCGCCTCCGCGGCCGGCCCGGAGGGCACGGCCGAGGTGGCCGCCACCTCCGTCCGCATCCCGTTCACCGTCTTAGACGGCCTGGTCGATCAGCTGGCCGAGGTGGTCATCATCCGCAACCGCCTAGCCGACGCGCTCACCGGCATCGGCCCCCGGCTCCTGCGCACCGACCGCGCCAACCACGCCGAGCGCGCCAACCGCGACGAGCGCGACCAGACCGGCCGCCGGGAGCTGACCGCGGCCTGGGAGCAGGTCACCCTGGCCCACGACCGGTTGGGGACCGTCCTCGACCAGCTGCAGGGGAGCGTCCTCCACCTCCGCATGGTCCCCCTGTCAAGCCTCTTCCGCCAGCTCTCCCGCATCGTCCACGACACCTCCGCCGAAGAGGGCAAGGAGGTGCGCTTCGAGACCGCCGGCGCCGACACCCCGCTCGACAAGGCGCTGGTCGAGCTGGCGAGCGATGCCTTAGGCCACCTGGTCCGGAACGCCATCATCCACGGCATCGAGCCGCCGGCCGAGCGGCGGCGGTCGGGGAAGCCGGCGGCCGGCACCCTGCGCCTGGAGGCGGTCGCCTCGCCGCGCGAGGTGCGGATCGACGTGCTGGACGACGGCGGCGGGGTCGACGAGCCGGCGGTCTTCGCCGCCGCCAGGCGCCATGGGCACGACGTCGCTCCCGACCAGGACCCCCTGGAGCTCCTCTTCCTCCCCGGCCTCTCGACCCGCGAGGAGGCCGACCTCGCCGCCGGCCGGGGGATCGGCCTCGCCGCGGTGCGCGAGTCGGTCGAGCGGCACGGCGGGCGGGTCCAGGTGGCCTCGCGCGCCGGCACCGGCACGCTCTTCCGCCTCCACCTGCCGCTCTCCGCCTCGATCACCCGCGCCCTCCTCTTCTCGGCGGACGGCGAGGACTACGCCCTCCCCCTGCGCTCGGTGGTCGAGAGCCTGCGCCTCGCCCCCGGCCTCCTCCACGAGATGAACGGCGCCGGCGTCCTCACCTGGCGTGGCGGCGTCCTCCCCGCCTTAGACCTCGGGCTCACCTTCGGCACCGCCCGGGAGCGCCGGCGCCAGGGCTACGCGGTGGTGATCGAGGACGGCGGCAGGAACCGCGCCCTCCTGGGCGACAGCGTCCTCGGCATCCGCGAGATCGTCGTCAAGGGGCTCGACTCGGTGCTCGGCGCACCGCCGGGGATCGCCGGCTCGACCGTCCTCGGGGACGGCCGGGCGATCCTCATCCTCGATCCCGCGGGCCTCCTGGCCCTCGCTCCCGGCCGGCCGGTACAGGAGGCTGCGCGGTGAGCGCCAAGCGTCGCCAGCATCCGCCGGGCGCGCCCGGTGCTCCCGGCGAGGGCAGGGAGCGCATCGTGCTGCCGGACTCGGGGCTCGCGGCGGACATCCTCGCCGCCCACGACGCCGGCGAATCCGCCCCGCCCGCCGGCGGTGCCGGCGGCGTCTTCGCCGGCCGCGAGAGCATCTACGCCTTCGCCGACAGCCTGGACCGCCGGGCCGCCCAGGAGACGCGGGTCGAGGAGCGGCCGGAGAGCTGGGTCACCTTCTCGCTCGGCGGGGAGATCTACGCCCTGCCGGTCAGCCACGTGCAGGAGATCCTGCGCATCACCACCCTGACCCGCGTGCCGCACGCCCCCAACCCGGTGCGCGGCATCACCAACCTGCGCGGCCGGGTGCTCGCCGTCGTCGACCTGCGGGTGCGCCTGGGGCTCCCCGCCGGGGAGATCGGCCCCGACAGCCGCATCCTGGTCGCCGACGCCCGCGGCCGTTCGATCGGCCTGCTCGTCGACGCCGCCCGCCAGGTGCTGAAGCTCCTCCCCAGCACCATCCAGCCGCCGCCCGCGGACGTCGTCACCGAACGCTCGGATTTCCTGCGTGGCGTCTATCATCTGGACCACGCTCTCGTCATCCTCCTGGACGTCGAACGGGTGCTCCTCGTCGAAGACGGCCGGGAGCTCGAATCCATTTAGAGGTCTCCTGATGAACGTCCATCCTTTCGGGTCCGAATCGATTCCGCCGCCGGCAGACTGCCGGCGGCACCGGCGGCGCCGCCGCGCGTTCCCCCCGCTACCCCTGCTGCTCGTCCTCCTCGGCGGCCTCGCCGTCGGCATCGGCGGGCCCGCCGCCGCCGCCGACGTGGTGGTGGTGGTCAACGCCGCCAATCCGGTCAGCTCGCTTCCCGCCGACGAGATCTCGAAGCTGTTCCTGAAAAAGACCGCGAAGTGGCCGGACGGCGCCAAGGTGATGCCGGTCGACCTGGTCGACTCCTCGGCCCTCCGCGAGGCCTTCTCGAAGCAGATCCACGGCAAGGGATCGTCGGCGATCAAGGCCTACTGGCAGCGGATGATCTTCTCCGGCCAGGAGGTGCCGCCGCCCGAGAAGCCGTCGATCGGCGAGGCCCTGGCCTACGTGCGCGGCAACCCCGGCGCCATCGGCTACGCCCCTGCCGGCGCCGACCTGGGACCGGGCTTGAAAGTCCTCAAGGTGACGCAATGACCCCCTTTCGCGCTGAGGAGGCTCCGTGCTACGACGAATGAAGTTCGCCACCAAGGTGGCCCTGATGCCCGGCTTGGCCGCCATAGGCTTCCTCGTCGTGCTCGCCGTCTCGGGGTGGGTGTGGGTGAAAAACAGCGGCCTCATCGACGACATCCAGAAGCGCTCGCTCGCCGCGGTCGAAGCGAGCCGCGACCTGGTGGACACCCTGGCGAAGACCCAGGAGAACCTAAAGTCTGCCGTGGCGGAAAGCAACAAGGACTTCTTCGACAAGGCCAAAGCGAAGCGCGATCACTTCAACGACGTCGTCGCCGCTCTGCTCAAGCAGCGTCGCTCCCAGAAGGTCGTCGACATCGGAAATCATTTCAATGCCTACTATGACCTGGCGCAATCGGCCTCGCAGCGCCTGATGGCGGGCAGCGTCTCCGAGGACCTGTCGAAGGCGCTCCAGGACGCGTTCCGGGTCCGTTATCCGGCGATCCAGGGGGAGCTCCAGTCCTTCGCGGACGAGAATCGCCAGGAGATGGAGCAGGCGTTCGCCAAGGCGCGCCAGAACCAGACTGTCTCCCTGGTCACGATCCTCATCGTCACCATCCTCCTGGGCATCGCCCTGGGTGCGCTCTCCTTCTTCGTCATCCGCTCGCTCACCGTGCCGCTCGCCGCAGCGGTCGAGGTGGCCGGCCGGCTGGCGCGGGGCGACATGTCGGGGCGGATCGCCGGCTCGCGCTCGGACGACGAGGTCGGCGAGCTCGGCAGGGCCATGGACCGCATGGTCACCTACTTGAAGGAGATGGCCGCGGTGGCGGACTCGATCGCCGCCGGCAACCTCCAGGTGGCGGTTTCCCCGCGCTCCGAGGCCGACGTCTTCGGCAACGCCTTCACCCGCATGACGGCACATCTGAGGCGAACGATCGGCGACGTCAAGCAGGCCTCCTCCCAGGTGGCGACCGCCGTCGACCGCATCTCCTCCTCCGCCGCGGACATCCGGCGGGGCGCCGAGAGCCAGTCGACCTCGACCGAGGAGACCTCGGCCACCATGGTCGAGATGGCGAGCCAGATCGACAGCATCAACCGGTCGAGCCAGGCGCTCGCCGCCAACGTCGAGGAGACCTCCAGCTCCATCCAGGAGATGGGGGCCTCGATCGAGCAGGTGGCGAAGAGCTCCGAGGACCTCCTGGCCTCGGTCGAGCAGACCTCGGCGACGATCGAGGAGATGACCGCCTCAATCCAGTCGATCGCCGGCCGCGTCCAGGTGGTCGACGAGGTGTCGCGCGAGGCGGCCAAGGCGGCCTCCGAGGGAGGCGAGCGGCTGTCCCACGTCATCCAGGGGATCGGCGCCTCGAGCAAGGACATCGGCAAGATCGTCCGCCTGATCAACGAGATCGCCGACCAGACCAACCTCCTCGCCCTGAACGCCGCCATCGAGGCGGCGCGGGCGGGCGACGCCGGCCGCGGCTTCGCCGTCGTCGCCGAGGAGATCAAGCGGCTGGCAGAGCGCTCGATGACCTCGACGCGCGAGATCGACGCCTTCGTCGAGGCGGTGGCGCGCGACACCGCCGAGGCGGTCCAGCTCTCCTCCCAGGTGCTCGACCAGATCGTCTCCTCGGTCAAGCGGACGACCGACCTGATCCGGGACGTCCACGCCGCCACCCAGGAGCAGACGACCGGGGCGGCACAGATCCTGCGCACCGCCAACACCATGCAGAACGTCACCCAGCAGCTCGCCACCGCCGCCCGCGAGCAGGCGCACGGGGCGCGGCAGATCATGACCTCGGTCAGCATGATGAACCGCATGACGCAGCAGGTGGCCGACGCCACCAACGAGCAGATGAAGGGCGGCGACCAGGTGGTCAAGGCGGTCGACCAGATCGCCCACGTCGCCCAGCAGTACCTGGGCGCCACCGAGCAGCTGACCAACGCCACCGCCAGCCTGGCCGAGGAGGCCGAGCGCCTGAAGGGGATGTCCCAGGTCTTCCAGGTTTGATTGCCATGCAGTACGACGAGGTACCACCTCCATGACGACGACCGAGATTCCTTCTCCCGCACCCTCCTGGGAAGAGTGCATGGAGCTCCTGGAGAAGCTCCCCACCCTTTCGCTCGCAGGGCGCGCGGTGGCCATCGAACGCCTGGCGCGCAACTCGAGCCCCGGCATCCGCGAGCGCGCCCTGCGCGCCGGGGCCGCCGTGTTCACCGACGAGCAGCTGACCGCCTACCTGCGAAACGATTCCGACGCCGTCCTGCGCAACCTCGGCCTCGAGGTCTTCAAGCTGCGCGGCGGCAGGAGCTTCACGATCTCCCTGCGCCTCCTGAAGGACGCCGATCCGGACGTCGTGCTGCAGGCGGTCCTCATTCTCGACCACCTGCGCGACCCGCGCGCCTTGGAACCGCTGCGCGGCGTCCTCACCCATCCCGACCCCAACGTCATCCAGGCCGCCATCCTGGCCATCGGCCGGCTGGGCAACGCGCGCTCGATCCCCGACCTCCTCCCCTTCTTAGCCGCCGACCCCTGGCTGCAGATGGCGTCCGTCCAGGCCCTGGGCGACCTGCGCTCCCCGGTCGCCATCAAGCCGCTGACCGAGCTGCTGACCGACCTCCTGGCCGGCTCGATGGCGGCCGAGGCCATCGCCCGGATCGGCGGCGCCACGGCCTTCCGGGTGCTCGCCTCGCACTGGATGCTCTACTGCGAGCAGCTGGAAGCCGAGGAGGTGCTGGGTCTTCTCGCCCACGTGCTGGAGGGGCTGTCGGGCCTCCCCGCCCCCTTCCCCGGCCTCGCCGAGTCGCTCACCAGCCGCCTGGGCGACCCCTCCCTGGAGGTGCGCACCTCCGCCGCCCGCTGTCTCCTGGCCCTGGGGCCGGGCGAGTGGGACGACGACGCCCTGGCGACCCTCGCCGAGGCCGGTGGTATCGGCGGCATCGGCGGCACCGGCGGCATCGGCCCCACCCTGCCGCCGTCGCTCGCCCGCCGGCGGGACCTCATCCCGCGCCTCCTGGAGCGCCCCGGCGAGCCACGGGTCTGGGGCTTCCACCTGGCGGCGCGCTACCCGCGCTCGGCGTCGCCCGAGGCGCTCTTCGCCGCCCTCGCCAACCCCGCCAGCACCGCTCCCCGCGCCGCGGGCCCCACCGGCCCGGGCGTTGACCTGGCCGAGCTGCTGCCCGCCGCCATCCCCGCCCTCACCCGTCTGCGCCACCCGGAGGTCGGCCGCCAGCTCCTGGCTCTCCACCTCCGGCTCACGCCCGAGGGGAGAAGCGCCCTGGAGCCGGCCCTCCGCGCCCACGGCGCCGAGGTCCAGGTCGCCCTCGCCGAGATGGCGAGGGAGATCGACCCGGTCGAGCGGCTGGTGCTCGGCGCCCGCCTGGGCCTCTCCGAACGGGAGGTGGCGGACGGCATCCTGGCTCTCGCTCCGGACGACCGGCGGGGGGCGATCACCCGCCTCGCCGACGTCACCGGCGCCATGCGCCTCCTCCCCTGGGAGAGCTGGGTGGCGGCGGAGCCCGACCGCGACGCCGACCTGGCGGCCGAGGTGGCGGCCGCGGCCGGCCTGCGCGAGCTCCTCCCGACACTCCGCGCCCGCGCCGCCCGGCAACCCACCCCGGCCCTGGTACGGGCCCTGGGCGAGCTGCGCGACCGGGAGAGCGTGCCGCTCCTCCTGGCCCTTCTGGACGTCCCCCCCGGCCGTCGCGAGCTCAACCCGCTGGTCCTCGAAAGCCTGGGGCGGATCGGTGGTCCGGAGGCACGGTGCGCCCTGGCCGCCGCGGCGCGGAGCGCACCGGCCGGCGAGGCGCGCCTCGCCTACCGCGCCCTGGCGCTCTGCGCCACCGAGGACGACAGCCCGCTCTTCCGCGAGGCCGCGACCCATCCCGACTGGTACGTGCGGTTGGCCTGCGCCGACGTGCTGACCCGTTTCGCGCGGCCCGAAAACCTGGCGCCGCTCGCCCTCCTGGCCGGCGATCCGGTGCCGGCCGTGGCGCACCGCGCCCTGGCTTCGCTGGCGGGATGACGGGGGGCTCGATGCCGCTGACACCGCGGCCCGACGTCATGACGGAAGAGGAGCACCTGCTGCTCAACGAGCTGATCTCGGAGCGGTTCGGGATCAACTTCCCCGAGCACAAGCGGGAGCTCCTGGAGGCACGCCTGCGCCCGCGCCTCCAGGCTCTCCGCCTCCCCCGCTACCTCGACTACTACCTGCAGCTGGTCTGCGACGGCGAGGGGGAGCGGGAATTCCTCGCCCAGATGGTGACCAACAACGAGACCTTCTTCTTCCGCGAGACCCACCAGTTCGAGGCCCTCCTGGACGCCGCCCTGGACGATCTCCGCGAGGGGGCCGCGCTGCCGGGGTCGCTGCGCCTGCTCTCGGCCGGCTGCTCCTCGGGCGAGGAGCCCTACACCCTGGGAATCTTCGCCCGCCAGAGCTTCGTCCGCCTCGCCGGCACCCACGTCACGATCGACGCCTTCGACCTGGACGCCAGCCGGATCGAGATGGCGCGGCAGGCGGAGTACACCCAGACCTCGCTGCGCGCCCTGACCCCGGAGCAGATCGAGCGCCATTTCACCCTTCTGCCGTCGCCCGCTCCGCCCAGCTTCTTGAGCGCCGTCACCGGTTTCGATCGCTGGGCGCTGAAGCCCGCCTACCGGAGCGGCATCCAGTTCCACCCCGGCAACATCCTCGACTTTTCGAGCTTCGGCCTGGGGCCCGCCTACGACGCCGTCTTCTGCCGCAACGTCCTCATCTACTTCGCGGAACCGGCCCTCCACCTGGCGGTCTCCCACTTCGCCCGCGCCCTGCGGCCGGGCGGCCTCCTCTTCCTGGGCGCCGCCGAATCGATCATCGGCCTCTCCGACCAGTTCGAGACGATCCGCCTGCGCGACACGATCGCCTACCGGAAGGTCGGACGGTGATCCGGATCGCGGTCGCCGACGATTCGGCCTTCATCCGCCGCGCCCTGGCCCGCCTCCTCTCGCACGAGGACGGCATCGAGCTGATGGGGACCGCCGCCTCGGGCGAGGAGCTGCTCGACAACCTCGACCGCTGGCGGCCGGACGCCATCGTCCTCGACCTCTCGATGCCCGGCATGGGGGGGCTCGCCACTTTGGACCGCATCATGGCGACCCGGCCCACCCCGGTCCTCATCCTCTCCACCCATTCGAAGAAGGACGCGCCGCAGACCATCGAGGCCCTGCACCGGGGGGCGCTCGACTTCATCGACAAGCAGGAGTACTCGCTGGTCGATTTCGACGCTCTGCGCGGCGTGCTGATCGAGCGGCTGCGCCTGATCACCGGCATGATGGGAGACGAGCCGGACGAGCCCGAGGGGCCGCCGCACCCCCAGGCCGCCAAGCCGCCGCGGCGGCGGCCGGCGGGCCGGTATTCGGCGGGCTCGGCAGGGCCGGCGGGCTCGGCGGGAGCGGCGAGTCCGGCGGCTCCTCCGGCCACGGCAACCGAGGAGCGGGTCGACATCGTGCTCATCGGGGCCTCGACCGGCGGCCCGCCGGCGATCGAGCGGATCCTGAAGGACCTCGGGGCATCGATCTCGGTGCCGGTCGCCGTGGTGCAGCACATGCCGGCGGGGTTCACCCGCGCCTTCGCCGACCGCCTGAACGCCTACCTCCCTCTCCACGTCCGCGAGGCGACGGACCGCGAGCCGCTCCTCCCCGGCACCGTCTACATCGCCCCCGGCGGCCGGCACCTGACCGTGGTCTGGGACGGCGGCGGGCTGTCCGCCGTCCTCACCGACGACCCCACCGCCACGCACCGCCCCTCGGTCGACGCCCTCTTCACCTCGGCCGCCGCAGCGGTGGGCCGCCGGGCCATCGCGGTCCTCCTCACCGGCATGGGGCACGACGGCGCGCAGGGCATGACCGAGCTCGCCCGCGCCGGCGCCCGCACTCTCGCTCAGGACGAGGCAACCTCGATCATCTACGGCATGCCCCGCGCCGCGGTCCTCGCCGGCGCCGTGGGCGAAAGCCTGGCCCTGCCGGCGATCGGGGGGCGGTTGAAGGAGCTGCTGGGGGATTGAGGGGGAATTGGCCTCGGGATGAGCCCACGCCTGCCCATGGTAGACTTTTTCCCATGGCAATCTCCCGCTATCACGTTCAGGCGGATTGGGACCCCGAGGCCGGAGTCTGGGTCGCCACGAGCGAGGACGTGCCGGGACTGGCGACCGAATCCGAGACCCTGGAGGCCCTCACCGAGAAGCTCCGGGGCCTGATCCCCGAGCTGCTGGAGGCCAATCATCTCCTGGGCAGCGGGCGTCCCGGAGAGATCTCCTTCGAGCTGACGAGCCATCGGCAGGAATCGGTTCGCCTGGCCTCATGAATGGGCTCGTCGTTCACACCGCAGGTCAAGAAGCTACTCCTCGGCCACGGCTGCCGTTTCGAGCGTCCTGGCAAGGGTGACCACGAGATCTGGTTCAGCCCCATCACAGAACGTCGCTTCGTGGTCGACGGAGAGATCAAGTCTCGCCACACGGCGAACGCGGTCCTCAAGCAGGCGGGGATCGGTAAGCAGTTTTAAGGTCTCCCAATTTCCTGACCGGGAAGCGGGCGCCGGTCGCGCCCACGAGAGTTCGCGACAACATCCCGAGACTTCGCGGCAGCGCCAGAGACTTCGCGGCAAAGTCCCGGGAGTCGCCGCAACATGAGCCGACTTTGCGGCAACTCCCCCAACTTCGCGGCAAAATCCCCGGAGCTGCCGCGAAGTCGCCTTAATTTGCGGCAGCTCTGGGTACTTCGCGGCAACGCCGCCTCAGCTGCCGCAAACTTAGCTAAATTTGCGGCAACGCAAGGGGAGTCGCCGCAACTTAAGGAGATTCGCCGCGATCTCTCCTCGTTTCGCGTCAGCTCCGCTAACTTTGCCGCAAACTAAGGCGAGCTGCCGCAAACTCTGGAGAGTTTGCGCTCTTCTTCCCTGGGACCTCGTCAGATTCGCGCTCTTCTCCCCGACGGCTCCGAATTTGCCGCAAACTTTGGCGACTCTGGGGCGAATCGGCTCGGCGTTGTCCTGACCG
>DASQPA010000088.1:0-25978 GCA_035644215.1 Thermoanaerobaculia bacterium | reverse complement strand
GTCTCCAACGCTGCCGAGATCTCAGTGTCCCCGACCTGCGGAGACGCCCCGACGGCGGTGGTTCCGGGGAGGTCCCGGACGGCGGCTGGGGACGTCTCTACGAAGGCCCGTGAGGTAGGAGACCGATTTTTTCACAGCCTCTGATGAGCTAGATTCCCGCCGCACCCTGTTGTCGCCTTTTCTGCGCGGATCTCGATATTCAGAGTGTCGAGTCGCCGACGCCCACTTCTGGGGTGCGGCACGAACCGAAACTCTTTGAAAGATGAGGATACCGATGAAAAAGCAGATCCAGGGGCGGCCGCTTCAGCTACTGCGCGAGACGATCCGCCAGCTCGAAAACGACAAACCGGAAGGGTCCGACACCGAGTGCCCTACGGGTTCCTACCCGAACACCGATGCGCTGCACCCATGAAAACACCGGCGACGAATCGTTCAGGAACGGGCGAAGGCGGTGCCGGCGGCACGCCGTGAGTCCCTGACCGCCGGAGCGGACCGCTGCCAGCCGAAGGGGTTCCCGGATTTCTCGGCTGGCACCGGTTCCACCGCGGGTGGAGGCGGAGGAAATCGAGGGGGTCCCTGGGGACCCTAGGGCCCGAAGAGTCGCCCGAAGGCCCCCACCAGCCTGGACTTAAAGAAGGTGCTCCACGCCACCACGCCGCGGCCCTTGGAGCTCAAGGCGACCCGGGGGAACAGCTGATCGTTCGCCCGCTGGACGGCCATGGTGAGCTCGCGGCTGACCGTGGTGCCGGTGGCGTCGAAACGCCGGCCGAAGACCCCGAGGCCGCTGCCGTCCTGCCCGCCGCCGCTCTGCCAGACGACGAGGAAGCCGCCGTCGGCCGTGGTGGCGACCGCCGGATGCTCCTGGGCGCCCAGGTAGAAGCGGTTGACGGCGACGGGAGGCCCCAGGGGCTCGAAGGAGGCCGCGACCCGCTGGGCGACCACCCCCCAGGAGTCCGGCTCCCGGAGCAGCTGATCGGGATGGCGCTCGCTGTCCGCGGCCCGGTCGGTCCAGACGACGAAGAGGCTGCGGTCGGCGCTGAAGGCGAAATCGGGCTCGAGCTGCGTGGTGGAGAGGGTTTCGGGGTCGTTGTTGATCCGCACCGCCTCCCCCAGCGGCGCCCCCTGGCTGTCGCAGCGTTGGAGGTAGACGTCGAAGAAGCTCGACTCGCCGTTGTGCCCCTGGAAGGCGACCACCAGGGTACCGTCGCGGTCGAAGCGCGCCCGGCCGAGCTCCGCCTCCAGGTAGCCGGTCGCGACCACGAAGGAGTCGCCCAGGGAATGGCCGTCGTCGGCAAACCAGCGGGCCTTCAGGTCGAAGAAGTCGGCGAAATCCTCGGCCACGACCCCGGTGTCGTGGGTCCAGAAGACGACGATGCGGCCGTCCGGGGCGATGGCGGCGCCCGGAGAGAACTGGCCATCCCGGTAGATCCCGTTCGGGCCGCGGGACGGCGCGACCGTCACCGGGAAGGGACCGCCGCGCGGATGGCCGGCGCGGTCGAAGCGGCGGGCGTAGACGCGCTGGATCCCCCCGAAACCGCCCTGCCCCTGGACATCGACGAGCCAGGTGAGGACGAAGGAGCCGTCCTTCGCCATGGCGATCTGCGGCCAGCTCTGCTGCCCCCGTCCCTGGTTGGCGACGGTGAGCTCGAAGCCGCGCGGGCGGCCGTCGGGGCCGAACAGGCGGTAGAAGACGTCGCTCGTCCGGGGCTTCTCCGAGGTGCTCGCCCAGACCGCGACGAAGGAGCCGTCCTCCGCCACCGCCACCTCGCTCACGGCACCCGGATTGGCCGATCGCGAGAGGGCGAGCTCCGGGCCCAGCGGGAACTGGGCCCACGCCGCCATCGCCGGGAGGAGGGTGAGGCCGAGAACGAGCGGGACTCTGCGCAGGTGCATCCGTGTCCTCCTTCGGTATCCGCGCTGCCGCGCGATTCCAGTCCTCTTAGCACATCGCGCTACGGTTGTCGGCGACCTCCGATGTCAAGTCAACCCGAAAGGATTGATGACTTCCACGCCGCAGTCGACAAAGTGCCGGACGTTGCCGGTAGCGACGGCATAGCCCGTCGCTCGGGCAATCGACGCGATCTGCCCATCCAAGATGCCGAGCGGACGACCGATTTCCTTACGCCTTCCCATCACGACTCCGTAATGTCGAGACGCCTCTTCGTCGAAGGTCAGGATACGACCCGTAAAGGCTTCGGCGACCACTCGCTCAAAGCCCTGTTCCAACAGTAGCCGGCGCCGGCCGCGGGGCAGGATCTCCAAGCCATAGCCGATCTCGGCAATCGTGATCGTCGTCAAGAACAGCGCCGCCGCGTCCTGGTCATTCAACCAGGACACGACCGTCGGCGCCGGAGAGGCTTTCATCATTTCCGCCACGACATTCGTATCCAGGATGATCATGGCTGACGGTTGCGAGCTATTCGAGATCCATAGGTTCGTGCGGCTCGCGCGGAGGTAGATCCAGGTCCACACCCCGGGTGGGGCCGAACGCTTTCAAGAATAGATCGCCCAGCCGCTCCGGCGGCAAGACCGCTCGCTTCAGGATCTGGCGGACCTCCTCTTCCATGGACACACCATGCCGGACCGCGCGGACCCGGAGCCCGTCGTAGGTCTCGTCGTCCAGTTTACGGATGCTCAAGCTAGCCATGAGGCACCTCCTAGATCCATACCAACGATATGCTAGCACATGCTGGCACCCCATAGGTACCGCGCGGGGAGATGGGGTGCCAGGCGCTTCGCCAGAAGTGCCAGGCGCGCCGAGCAGGCCGGTCGAGCACGCGGCCCCCTCCGCCTGTCTTCGTCTCGCCGTTCTCGCCGTTCGGCTGGCACCTACAGGGGGCGCGAAGAGATCGAGACAGGAGCCGGTGTTGGTGCCACTCTCGACAGCATCGGTGGTGCTAACCGCAGATCCAAGCGAAATGACTCCAGCGGTGTTCGCGCCGAGGTGCCCCGGCGACCGCTGGCAGGCATCGCCGAGCTGATTCCCTCCGGCGACGACCACCGTCACTCCAGCAGCGACGAGATCCGTAACCGCTGCATCGAGGTTGCTGTCGACATTCTGCTCAAGCGACATGTTGGCCACCATGAGTTGCGAGGGATTCGCCGCCTTTCGATTTTTTACGTAATTGAGGCCTGCGATGACGTCGTCGGTCGCACCGGGAATGCTACTGCCGCAGCCGATGACTTTGACATTCGCGAGCTGCGCACCCTTCGCTACACCGTAGGTCTGCCCGGCGATGACGCTGGCAATGGACGTGCCGTGCCCCGGGTTATCGAACGGATTTTCCTGAAAGTCGTTCGGGTCGGCCACAGTCACGTTGGGCGGTCGGCAGAAATTGATGTTCTCCACCAGGTTGTCCAGCTCATGCGCCGTCGGAAGGGTGGATGACGGAATCGTCACACCCGTGTCAAGGACATACACACGGACGCCGGCCCCGTCGTTCGCACTCCACGTGTATGCGTTGTCCAACGGAAGGTGGACCTGGTCGATGCGGTCAAGGCCCGAAGGTGCGGGAGACTGAATGGCCGACGGATACACGGCGCTCGCTTCGCTCACGCTGAGCACTTCCGGCATCCGGCTTATCGCGGCCGCAACGCCTTCGCCGGCCTCAATGGAGAAGCCGTTCAGGACGCGATCGACGCGGCTTGGATCTCTTGAAGGCGATCCTCGTAACCCGCATCGCCACAACCTTTAGACCACGCTGACCCAGGGCCGGCCCTTGTCAAGGAGAGTACGAAGCACCGACGCTCTCCGTCTACACCCGCTACGGCGCCGGCAGCTCGTGCGACGACATGCGCACGCAGAAGGATCTCGGGATCAAGGGCGGCGAGACTGTCACGGCTGCAAGCTCGCTGAACCCTGGGGACCGGGAACGGGGCGGCAGCCAAGCACCGCCACCAAGTGGGTGGCACCTATCGACACCTCTCGGCGGCACTGGCTCCGTCGCGGAGCCAGTGGCTCCGCCGCGGAGCAGGCGCCGCCGGAGGCCGCTTCGAGGCTTGGGGCGCGGCGACGATCAGCACCACGCAAGGCTCCGGCGTGCAGAACAATCCCTGTTCTCCCGGTTACCCCAACGGTGTTGCGACGAGCCAGTACCTCGCCAATCGAACCGATCCGCAGCAACAGGGAAGCACCCTCGTGCGCTTCCGCGTCTTCGACCCGAACACCCTCACCTTCACATCGGACTGGATCAACCCCACCTCTCTCGTGCGCGCGCTTCCCAGCGACTATGCGTTTTCCGAATCCTGGATGGTCTCTCGCTTCGCACCCGGCGGGCGCGACTACCTCTACACTGGGTCCAAAGACGGCGTGATCTGCATAAAGGGATTGGTCTCCTGGAACCCCTGGGCAGGCTCCGGAATCATGGTGACGAAGGTGCTCTATCAGCCCTGAGAAAACCGTGGCGAAGGGCCTGCCCCGAAGGGGCCGCCGAGCCGGAAGGACCATCGCCCCTCGGGGCTGTCTTCCGATCGCGGGCGGCGACAACCGGACCCAAGACCGGGATATCGCGACGGCGCTGGGAGGACATGGCGGCCGATCTGGAAGCCGCGCTGCAAGAAGGCGACACCGCACTCGTGGCGGCCGCCTTGGGGGACATCGCCCGCGCCAAGGGGATCACCCAGATCGCTCGCGAAACGGGGCTGGGACGCGAGAGCCTCTACAAGGCGCTGGGTCCCGACAGGTGCCACCCACTTGGCGGTGGACCTTCATAAGCGCTATCCTTGGCCGGGTTCCGCGATTCACAGTCCGGCTTCAAGGGACCTGATCGCTGCACCGACCTCCCTCAGATCATTGTTGAGCTGATGATTGCGGCCGGGCAACCGATGGACGCGGGCTTGCGGAACCGCGCGCGCATAGAGCTCGGCGTGCGATGGCGGCGCGGTTTCGTCATCGAGCCCATGGTAGAAATGGATGGGGACGCCTTGGGGAAGCCTCGCGCCAAGGTCGCGCGGCGGCTTCAGATCATCGCCTGGCCAGCCACCTTCGCCGACAAAGGGTGCCGCAATGAGGAAGATCGCGCCGAACTTCCGCTCTGATGGCTCCTCCGCGAGGGCGTTGACCAGTATCGTTGCGCCGATCGAATGACCGACGAGAATCGCGCCATCGTCCAGCGTCGCGAATTCTCTCTCGATCGTCGCCTTCCATGCGGCGTAGCTGGGGTCGTCTTCGTTCGGCATCCGCGGATAGCGGATCTCGTAATCCGGCCCCAGCTCGCGCCCAAGGCTTTCGACAAGCTTGCTGTCCCATTCGTCATGGGCACCCGCGCCTCCTCCCTGAACGAAGAGCAGCTGGCGTTTTACGCTCATGCCCTCGTTCGCGCGCCGCTGCGACATGATTCCCCACCTCCCTCGCCGGTCGTAGCCGGAGCCGGGCCGTTCGCAGCAGGCGTGCACTCCGTAGCTCTGCGTTACCTACGGAAACCTCTGCCCATCGCGGCGTGCATCGGGCTATCTCCCTCTGCACGTTCGACTTGCTGGCACTCTACTACAACGGGGCCTTGACAAGCCTGGCGGAGCTGGTGCTAGGAGTGCCGGCGCTCTGCGCGAACGGCGCCTCCCTCCTGCCGGAGCCCGGGCAGCATCCGTCGCGTGGGCCGCTCCCGGCGGTCCGGTACCTGAGTTCGGAGACCCTCCAGCCCCGTTTGGAGGCCCCGGAAACTCTCCGGGAGACAACGGAAACTCGTTTCCAGGACGGCCTGGCGTTCGAGGTCACGGCAAGGCCTGGGGTAGCGGCTGGCCGTCTCTACCCTCTCGGCAGAGCGCCGCCGCCTTCGTAGAGACGTCCCCAGCCGCCGTCCGGGACCTCCCCGGAACCACCGCCGTCGGGGCGTCTCCGCAGGCCGGGGACGCCTCGGTCCCGGCGGCGTTGGAGACGCCCCGACGGCGGGGTAACGGCAAGGATATCGATAGCGCCTGGGGCGTCTCTACGCGTGCGACCCGATCTCTTCAGCCTCTCAGCCCTTCCCCGCCCGCTCCCGCTCGACGAGCACCCGGCGCAGGATCTTGCCCGAGGCCGACTTGGGGATCTGGTCGATGAATTCGAGCTTCCGGATGCGCTTGTAGGGGGCGACCCGCGCCGCCACGTAGTCGAGGATCGCCTCGGCCGTCGCCTCCCCGCGGAGGACGACGAAGGCCTTGGGGACCTCGCCGGCCTCCTCGTCCGGGCTGGGGATGACGGCGGCGTCGGCGACCGCCTCGTGGGTGAGGAGGATCGCCTCCAGCTCGGCCGGCGGCACCTGGAGCCCCTTGTATTTGATCAGCTCCTTCACCCGGTCGACGATGAAGAGATGGTTGTCGGCGTCGACGTAACCGACGTCCCCGGTGTGGAGCCAGCCGTCGGCGTCGATCATGGCGGCCGTGGCGTCGGGGCGGTTCAGGTAGCCGGCCATGTTCTGCGGGCCGCGGATGCAGATCTCCCCGCTCTCCCCGGTGCCAAGCTCGGCGCCGCTTTCGAGGTCGACGATCCGGCATTCGGTGTTGGGGAGCGGCACGCCGACCGAGCCCGGCTTGGCCTTCGCCGGGTCGGAGGGGTTCATGTGGGTCACCGGGCTGGTCTCGGTCAGGCCGTAGCCCTGGAAGACCAGGCAGCCGATCCGCCGGGAGCAGGCCTCGGCGATCTCGGCCCCCAGCGGCGCCGCCCCGGAGAAGACCATCCGCAGCTTCGACAGGTCGTGCTGCTCGACCGAGGGGTGCTTGGCGAGGGCGAGGACGATGGGCGGCACCAGGCTCGCGAAGGTGATGCCGTAGGAGGCCAGGGTGCCGAGGAAGGTCTCGAGCTCGAAGCGCGGCAGGGTGACGATCGTCGTGCCGTGGTAGAGCCCGAGGTTCAGGACGACGATCAGGCCATAGATATGGAAGAAGGGGAGGACCGCGATCAGCCGGTCGTCCTCCCCCACCTCGGGGAGGGCGGCCGCGGTCTGCAGGAGGTTGGCGACCAGGTTGAAGTGGGTGAGCATCACCCCCTTGGGGAGGCCGGTCGTGCCGCTCGAATAGGGCAGGGCCACGAGGTCCTGCCGGGGGTCGATGGTGGGCGTGGGGACCGGACCTTCCGCGGCGAGCAGGGCGGCGAAGGGGGTCGCCCCTTGGGCCTCCCCGAAGACGAAGACCTCTTCGATCCCCGCCTCGTGGGCGGCGACCAGCGCCTTGTCGAGGAAGGGGGGGACGGTGAGGAGGAAGCGCGCCCGGGCGTCCTTCAGCTGGTAGGTCAGCTCCTCGGCGGTGTAGAGCGGGCTGATCGTGGTGTTGATCCCGCCGCAGAGGGCGACGGCGTGGAAGGCGATGGCGTACTCGGGGAGGTTGGGGCTGTAGATCGCCAGCACGTCGCCTTTGCCGAAGCCGCGGCGGGCGAGCCCGGCGGCGGCGCGGCGGACCAGGGCGACCCACTGGCCATAGGTGTAGCTGCGGCCGGTCGGGCCGTCGATCAGGGCGGTCTTCTCCGGGAACCGCTGGGCGCGTTCGAAGAGGAGCTCGGTCATCGTCACCTCGGGGATGGCGAGCTCGGAATGGGGGCTCTTCTGGATCATCCGGACCTCCCTTGCACGAAAGGAATTCGAGGCGCTACTATACCGCCCGGCCCCAGTGAATCCAGCGGCCCGTGGGCAGGCTCTCTTCTAAGGGAGGTTTATGGCCACCATCACCCTGACAGTCAACGAGAAGCGCCACGTCGTCGACGTGGAACCCCGGACGCTCCTGGTCGAGCTGCTGCGTGAGCAGCTGCGGCTCACCGGCACCCACGTCGGCTGCGACACCAGCCAGTGCGGCGCCTGCACGGTCTGGGTCGACGGTAAGGCGATCAAGAGCTGCGCCATGCTGGCGGTGGAAGCCGACGGCGGGGCGGTGACGACGATCGAGGGCCTGGCGACAGACGGCGCGCTCCACCCGATGCAGGAGGCCTTCCACGCCTGCCACGGTCTGCAGTGCGGCTTCTGCACGCCGGGGATGGTGATGACCGCGACCGACCTGCTGAAACGCCATCCCAACCCCACCGAGGACGAGGTGCGGCACGGCCTGGAGGGCAACTTCTGCCGCTGCACCGGCTACCACAACATCGTCCGCTCGGTGCTCCAGGCGGCCGAGGCGATGCGTGGTGGAAATGGGGGTGCGCGATGAACGCCGAGGGCCTGGGCGCCTCCGTCGCCCGCAAGGAGGACCGCCGCTTCCTCCTCGGCAAGGGGCGCTATACCGACGACCTCCAGCTCCCCGAGCAGACCTACGCCGTGTTCGTGCGCTCGCCGCACGCCCACGCGGCCCTCCGCTCGATCGACGCCAGCGCGGCCCGGAAGGCGCCGGGCGTGCTCGCCGTTTTGACCGGCGAGGACGTGGCCGCCGACGAGCTGGGCGGCATCCCCTGCGGCTGGCAGATCACCAACCGGGACGGCTCGAAAATGGTCGAGCCGCCGCACCCGGCCCTGGCCCTGGGGAAGGTGCGGCACGCCGGCGATCCGGTCGCCATGGTCATCGCGGCCACCCGGGCGCAGGCCAAGGACGCCGCCCAGCTGGTCGAAGTCGACTACGACCCGCTCCCGGCGGTCGCCCACCTGCCCGCCGCCGTCGCCTCCGGCGCGGCGTTGGTGTGGGACGAGGCGCCCGGCAACGTCTGCTTCGACTGGGAGCTGGGCGACGCCGCGGCGACCGAGGCGGCGTTCTCCGGGGCGGCGCGGATCGTCTCGATCGACCTGACGAACAACCGCATCGCCCCCAACGCCATCGAGCCGCGGGCCGCCAACGGCCACTACGATACGGCCAATGACCATTACACCCTCTACACGACGTCGCAGAATCCGCACCTGATCCGCCTCCTCCTTGGCGCCTTCACCTTGAAGGTGCCGGAGCACAAGCTGCGGGTCGTGGCGCCCGACGTCGGCGGCGGCTTCGGCTCGAAGATCTTCCACTACGCCGAGGAGCTCCTCGTCCTCTGGGCCTCGAAGCGGGTGGGCCGGCCGGTCAAGTGGACCTCCGAGCGCAGCGAAGCCTTCCTCTCGGACGCCCACGGCCGCGACCACGTGACCCACGCCGAGCTGGCGCTCGACGCCGACGGCAAGTTCCGCGGCCTGCGCGTCCGCACCCTCGCCAACCTGGGGGCCTACCTCTCGACCTTCGCCCCGGCCATCCCGACCTACCTCTCGGCGACCCTCCTCTCCGGGCCGTACGTCATCCCGGCGATCCACAGCGAGGTGAAGGCGATCTTCACCCATACCGTGCCGGTGGACGCGGTGCGCGGCGCGGGACGGCCGGAGACCACCTACCTGCTCGAACGGCTGGTGGACAAGGCGGCGCGCGAGATGGGGATCGACCGGGTGGAGATCCGGCGCAAGAACCTCATCCGGGTCGACCAGTTCCCCTACCAGACCCCGGTGGCGCTGCAATACGACGTCGGCGACTACCAGGCGACGCTCGACCTGGCGCTCCAGGCGATCGACGCCGGCAAGTTCGCCGAGCGCCAGGCCGAGTCGAAGCAGCGTGGCAAGCTTCGCGGCTTCGGGGTCTCGACCTACATCGAGGCCTGCGGCATCGCGCCCTCCGCCCTGGTCGGCGCGCTCGGCGCCCGGGCCGGCCTCTACGAGGCGGCGACCGTGCGGGTCCATCCGACCGGGAGCGTGACCGTCTTCACCGGCACCCACAGCCACGGGCAGGGGCACGAGACGACCTTCGCCCAGCTCGTCTCCGAGCAGCTGGGCGTGCCGGTCGCCAACGTCGAGGTCGTCCACGGCGACACCGACCGCATCCCGTTCGGCATGGGGACCTACGGCTCGCGCTCGGCCGCGGTCGGCGGCACGGCGATCGTCAAGGCGATGGACAAGATCGTCGACAAGGGCAAGAAGATCGCCGCCCATCTCCTGGAGGCCTCCGTCGCCGACATTGAGTTCGCCGACGGCAAGTTCCGGGTCGCCGGGACCGATCGCGAGAAAGCCTTCGGCGAGGTCGCCTTCGCCGCCTACGTGCCGCACAACTACCCCATCGACACGGTCGAGCCCGGTCTCGAGGACTCGGCCTTCTACGATCCCAAGAACTTCACCTTCCCCGCCGGCTGTCACGCGGTCGAGGTCGAGGTCGACCCGGAGACCGGGGTCGTCCAGGTGGTGAACGTGGCGATTGCCGACGACGTCGGGGTGGTGATCAATCCCATGATCGTCGACGGCCAGGCGCACGGCGGCCTGGCGCAGGGGATCGGGCAGGCGCTCTACGAGGAGTGCGTCTACGACGACTCGGGCCAGCTGCTCTCCGGCTCGTTCATGAGCTACTGCATGCCGCGCGCGGCGGACCTGCCGATGTTCCAGGTCGGCAACCACGTCACCGCCTGCACCCACAACGTGACCGGGATCAAGGGGGTCGGCGAGGTGGGCGCGATCGGCGTGCCGCCGGCGGTGATCAACGCCGTGCTCGACGCCCTGGCGCCCTTGGGCGTCACTCACATCGACATGCCGGCGACCCCGGAGAAGGTCTGGCGGGCCATCCAGGCCGCGGGAGGTGCAGCATGAGGAACTTCGAGTTTCATCGTCCCCAGTCGGTCGCCGACGCGGTCGCTCTGCTCAAGGGCAACGACGCGGCCAAGCTCCTGGCGGGAGGGCAGAGCCTCCTCCCGGTCATGAAGCTCGACCTCGCCCAGCCGGAGGTCCTGGTGTCGCTCGCCAAGGTGGCGGGATTGAAGGAGATCCGGTCGGCAGGGAACAACCTGGTGATCGGGGCGCTCGTCACCCACGCCGAGGTCGCCGCCTCGCCCGAGGTGCGGCGGCGCATCCCGGGCCTCGCCGACCTGGCCGGGGGGATCGGCGACGCGCAGATCCGCAACCGCGGCACCCTGGGCGGCTCGCTCGCCCACGCCGACCCGGCCGCCGACTACCCCGCGGCGGTGCTGGCGCTGGGCGCGACGATCGTGACCGACCGCCGCCAGATCGCCGCCGACGACTACTTCACCGGCATGTTCCAGACGGCGCTCGCGGCGGACGAGGTGATCACCTCCGTGCACTTCCCGGTGCCCGAGTGCGCGGCCTACGCCAAGTTCTCCCACCCGGCCTCGAAGTACGCGGTGGTCGGGGTCATGGTGGCGAAGACGCCAATGGGGTCGACGGGGGTGCGGGTGGCGGTGACCGGGGCGGGCGCGAAGGTGTTCCGCGTCCCGGCCTACGAGTCGGCGCTCGCCGCGAAGCTCGCTCCGGAGGCCATCGCCGCGGGCGCCGTGGCGCCCGGGGATCTGCGGTCGGGCGGCGAGGCGAGCCCGGAGTACCTGGCGCACCTCGTCACCGTGATGGCCAAGCGGGCCGTCCAGGCCTGCCGGTAACTTGGACCTGCCGCGGACCGTCGAGGACGCGCGCCGGCTCCTCGCGTCGGGGTGCTATGTCGCCGACGAGAGCCTGGCGACCGCCGTCTTCCTGGCCCTGAAGCTCGGCCGGCCGCTCCTCCTGGAAGGTGAGGCCGGGGTCGGCAAGACCGAGGTGGCGAAGGTCCTCGCCGAGACTCTCGGGCGGCGGCTCATCCGGCTCCAGTGCTACGAGGGGCTCGACGCCTCGGCGGCGCTCTACGAGTGGAACTACCCCCGCCAGATGCTCGAGATCCGCCTGGCGGAGCTGGGCGGCGAGGCGGGGGCCGAGGGGCGGGCCCGGCTCGCCCACGACATCTTCGCCGAACGCTTCCTGCTGAAACGCCCGCTCCTCCTGGCCCTGGAGCCCGACGAGACGGGCGGCGGTCCCCCCGTGCTGCTGATCGACGAGCTCGACCGCACCGACGAGCCGTTCGAGGCCTTCCTCCTGGAGATCCTCTCCGATTTCCAGGTGACCCTCCCGGAGATCGGCACGATCCGCCCACCCGCGCCGCCTATCGTCGTCCTCACCTCGAACCGCACCCGGGAGATCCACGACGCGCTCAAGAGGCGCTGCCTCTACCACTGGATCGGCTACCCGGACGCCGCCCGCGAGCTGGAGATCCTCCGCCTGCGCGCTCCCGAGCTGGCCGCAGCGCTCGCCGAGCAGATCGTCCAGTTCGTGCAGCGGCTGCGCACGGTCGACCTGTTCAAGCTGCCGGGGGTGGCGGAGACGATCGACTGGGGCCGCGCCCTCCTGGCGCTCGACCAGGTCGCCCTGGAGCCCGGGACGGTGAACGCCACCCTGGGGGTGCTGTTGAAGTACCAGGACGACATCGAGAAGATCGCGGGTGGGCGGGTGCGGGAGCTGCTGGAGGCGTAGATGTTCGCCTCCTCACCCGGCTTACCCCGCTCACCCATTGGCGCTGACGTAGAGCCCGCGCAGGGCAGGCACAGGGGCGCGGCCCCTACCTGCCCTGCGCTACCTTCATCCTCGGGGTGAACGGTCCGAGGCAGGGCAGTGTAGGGGCCGTGCCCCTGTGCCTGCCCTGCCCTCACGTACGGTAAAGTCAGCACCTATGCCCCCCTCACCCCCCTCAAAGCTGGCCGAAAACGTCGTCCACTTCACCCGACTCCTGCGTGGCGCCGGTCTCCGCCTCGGTCCGGCGAGCGCGCTCGACGCCCTCGCCGCCGCGGTGGCGGTGAACGTTTCCGCCCGCGGCGAATTCTACGCGGCGCTCCGCGCCGTCCTCGTCAAGCGCCCGGAGGACTTCGACCTCTTCGACCAGGCGTTCCGCCTCTTCTGGCGCGACCCGATGGAGCCGCTCGCCGCCCTGACCCAGCTCCTGCCGCAGGTGCGCGTGCCGCGCCAGCCGCTGGTCTCGCGCCGGGTGGCCGAGGCCTGGCACCCGCCGGCGCCCACCGGGAAGGCGCCCCCTGAAAAGCACGAGCTCGACGCCACGCTCACCTTCTCGGCCGACGAGCTACTTCGCCGGCGCGACTTCGAGCAGATGAGCGCCGAGGAGCTCGCCCGCGCCCGGAAGATCGTCACTCGGATGGCGGTGACGCCGCGGCCGGTCCGCACCCGGCGCTTCGCTCCCGATCCCCACGGCGCCCTCCTCGACCTGGCGCGCACCGCCCGCGACAGCCGGAAGACCTTCGGCGATCTCGCCCCCCTGCGTTTCCGCTCACGGGTCCGGCGCCCGCCGCCGCTCGTCGTCCTCTGCGACATCTCGGGATCGATGGGGCGCTACTCGGAGATGCTCCTGGTCTTCCTCCACGCGCTCCTCGCCACCCACGCCCGGGTCCAGGTCTTCCTCTTCGCCACCCGGCTCACCCCGGTGACCCGGTTCCTGCGCCAGCGCGATCCGGACGAGGCCCTCGCCCGCTGCGGCCGCGAGGTCCAGGACTGGGAGGGGGGGACGCGGTTGAACGCCTGTCTCCACGAGTTCAACCGCACCTGGTCGCGCCGCGTCCTCGGCGGCGGCGCGGTGGTGCTCCTGGTCACCGACGGGCTCGACCGCGATCCCACGCCGGGCCTCGCCGCCGAGGCCGACCGCCTCCACCGCTCCTGCCGGCGCCTCCTCTGGCTGAACCCGCTCCTGCGCTGGGAGGGGTTCGAGCCGCGCGCCCAGGGGGTGCGCGCCCTCCTCCCCCACGTCGACGAGCACCGGCCGGTCCACAACCTGGAGAGCCTGGAGGCGCTGGGCCGGGCGCTCGCCGAACGCCCGGCGCCGCACGCACGCCTCGCCCCATCCTGACCTATTGACGTTCTATAGGTCAGGACGTACTCTTATAGCCTGTCTATAGGAGAATACGTCATGCCCTGGCTCTCCCGACTCCGCAGCCTGGCGCGTCGTCTCTCGCGGCGCGCCGAGACCGAACGCGAGCTCGACGCCGAGGTGCGCTCGTTCGTCGAGCTCCTGGCGGAGGAGAAAACGCGGCAGGGCCTGCGGCCGGAGGAGGCGCGCCGGGCGGCGCGCCTCGAGCTGGGCGGGGTCGAGCAGGTGAAGGAGAGCGTGCGGCAGGCGCGGACCGGGGCCGGGCTCGAGACGCTCGGCCAGGACGTACGCCACGGCTTCCGCATCCTCGCGAAGAACCCCGGCTTCGCCATCGTGGCGGTGCTCACCCTGGCCCTGGGCATCAGCGCCAACACGGCAATCTTCAGCGTCGTCGACGCGGTCCTCCTCCGCCCGCTCCCCTATCCCCATGCCGAGCGGCTGGTCGCGATCTGGAGCACCGACCCGTCGACCCCGCTCTCGCCGACCGCGCCGCCCGACTTCCGCGAATGGCAGCAGGAGGGCAAGCGGTTGGACGACATGGGCGCCTTCGCCTACAGCGACCAGAACCTTTCCGGGCCGGGGCAGGAGCCGGAGCGGGTGCAGGGCGCGCGGGTGAGCGCCAGCCTGTTCCCGACCCTCGGCGTCGGCGCCGCGCTCGGGCGGGTGTTCCTGCCCGAAGAGGAGCGGTTCGGCCGCCATCGCGAGGTCCTCCTCTCGTACGGGCTGTGGAACCGCCGGTTCGGCGGCAGCCCGGAGGTCGTCGGCCGGAGCCTCCAGCTCGACGGCGAGAGCTATACCGTGGTGGGCGTGATGCCTCAGGGGATGCCCTTCTTCGACAACACCCGTCCGGTCGAGCTCTGGGTCCCGCTCGCCTTCGCGCCGGGCGACAACTTCAACACCCGGAACAACCGCTTCCTGAACGTGGTGGCGCGGCTGCAACCGAGCGCCCGCCTGGCCGCGGCGCAGACCGAGATGGACCTGATCGCCCGCCGGATCGCCGCCGCCGACCCGCAGAACGCGGGCTACGGCGCCCGGCTGGTACCGCTCCAGGAGCAGGTCGTGGGACGGGTGCGCCCGCTGCTCCTGGTCCTCTTCGGCGCCGTCGGCTGCGTCCTCCTGATCGCTTGCGCCAACGTCGCCAACCTGCTCCTGGCGCGGGCCGCCGCGCGGCAGAGGGAGTTTGCCCTGCGCGCCAGCCTGGGGGCCGGCCGGGAGCGGCTCTTCCGCCAGCTCCTGCTTGAAAACCTGCCCCTGGGGCTCCTCGGCGGCGTCACGGGGGTGGCGCTCGCGGCTGGGGGCCGGCGCCTCCTCCTCGCCTCGCTCCTCCCGGCGGACTTCCCGCGCTTCAACTCGATCGACCTGAACGGCGGCGTGCTCGCCTTCACCCTCGGAATCTCGGTCGTCACCGCTCTCCTCTTCGGCCTCGCTCCCGCCTTCCATGCGGTCCGCCGGGACGGGCGGCTCCTGGAGAGCGGCCGGAGCCGCTCCCCCGGAGCCGGACGCCGCCGGTTGCGCAGCGCTCTCGTGGTGGCGGAGACGGCGTTGGCGCTCGTGCTGCTCATCGGCGCCGGCCTGCTGCTCAAGAGCTTCGCGGTTTTAGGCCAGCTCGATCCCGGTTTCTCGGCGCCGCGCGTCCTCACCCTGCAGGTCCCTTTGCCCCCCACCCGGTATCCGCTGCCCACCCTGGCCGACCCGAACCCGGCCCGCGCCCTGGCCTTCTTCGACCAGCTCGTGGAGCGGGTGGGCGCCCTCCCCGGCGTGCAGGCGGTGGGGATCGGTACGCAGCTCCCCCTCGGCGCCGGCGTGGGCTGGGGGAAGAGCTTCTTCGTCGCGGGCCGGCCTCTGCCCACCAGCCTGGCCGACCTGCCCAGCGTGCGGTTCAAGCTGGCGAGCCCGGGGTTCTTCCAGGCCCTGGGCTATCGGCTGCACGGGGGCCGCCTCTTCCTCCCCCAGGACACCGCCCGCTCCCAGCCCGTGGCGGTCGTCAACCAAGCCTTCGCGCGGCGTTATTTCCCCGGCGAGGACCCGCTCGGCAGAACCATCGTGCTGGACGCTCCTCCCGGCCTCCTCCCGCCGCCCCCTCCGGGCGCTACCCCGGCGCCCCAGCGGACGATCGTGGGCGTCGTCGCCGACGTGAAGAACGCGCAGATGAACGCCCCCACCGAGCCGGAGGTCTACGCCCCCGTCTCCCAGAACGTGGGGGAAGGCTGGTTCAACGCCATGACCCTGGTGGTGCGCACGGCCGCCGAGCCGACGCGCCTCCTGCCGGCCGTCCGCGCCGCGGTCCGTGCCCTCGACGCGGACCAGCCGGTGACCGCGGTCGCCACCATGGAGGAGCTCCTCGGCCGGTCGCTCGCGCAGCCGCGTTTCGGCATGCTCCTCCTCGCCCTGTTCGCCGGCGTCGCCCTCCTCCTGGCGACGATCGGAGTCTACGGGCTCGTCGCCTACGAGGCGCGGCAGCGGACCCATGAGATCGGCATCCGCGCGGCGATCGGGGCCGAGCCCTGGAGCATCCTGCGGCTGGTCGTCGGCGACGGGCTGAAGCTCGCCCTGGCGGGCGCCGCCATCGGGATCGCGGCGGCGTTCGCCCTCATGCGGCTCCTGGCGAGCCTGCTCTATGGCGTCGGTCAGTACGACCCGATCACCTTCCTGGCGATGCCCGCCGCCCTGGTCGGCGCCGCCCTGCTCGCGGCCTACCTCCCGGCGCGGCGGGCGATGCGGGTCGATCCCATCGTGGCGCTGCGGCACGAGTAGGGGCGGGCGACAGGCCGCGGACCTGCTAGAATCCGCCGATGCTTTCGCGCGCCTTGGCGCAGCTCGAATCGCTGCGCGAACCGCTGACGGCGGACCTGCCGATCGCGGACCTGGAGAAATTCGAGGTCGACTGGAAGCAGGCCCTGGGCCGCGCCATGGTTGCTCCCTTGACCGGCGCCGACGCCCGCCGCCTGGCGGCTTTACATCGCGACATCGGTCTTTTACCCAAATACAAGAGCTATGCGATCAAGGCGAGCAGCCCGCTGGGCTATTCCATCTTCTTGCAGGAGCCCGGCAAGGGTTTCAGCTTCCAGCAGCATCGCCATCACAAGGTGGAGATCTTCCACGTTCTGGAAGCTCTGCCCGGCGCCTTTGCGCTCCTCTGCACGCTCGACGAGTGGACCGCCGGCTACGACGCGGCGGCGTTCTCGCACTGGCTCGACGGGTCTTCCGATCACCCGCTCTATGAGCAATGGCGGATTCCGCTTTCGGCGGGAGACGTGATCTGTCTCGAAACGACCGGCATCGTCCATACCGTGATCGGTTGCATCCTGGAGGAGTTCGCGACGGCCTCGACCGACATGGTCGATCGGCTGCACGACCAGAACGCCGGAGATCCCATTCCAGGATCGTATCAACGGGAAAGCGTGCTGCACCGGCTGCGGACGCTCCCCTCGCCTCCCACCAGCCAGCGGATCGTCACGCCGGGCCGTCTGCGGCAGGCGCTCCCGCGAACAGGCTTCACAGGTGGGGAGATCGTCACCTTGGGCGAGGTGCCGGGGCTCGACGCCTCCCGCCTCCGGCTGGAGAGCGGCAGACTGAGCCCGCCGCGCGAGTCGGGAGACCAGGCCCTCGCGCTTTTCACCTCGCGGGCCGACGCCCGCCTGCTCCTCGGCACCGCGGAGGAGATGCGGCACGGCGATCCGCCGGCCCTGGAGCTGCCCCGGGGCACCGCGACGATGATCCCGCCGGGGATGCGCTACACGCTGGCGGCCCTCGGCGCGGAGGTCGAGGTCTCTCTCCACGCCATCCGTCCGGACGTGGCCCTGGCCGAGCTTTAAGAGAAGAGCGGCGCCGGGTCCTCGCCGCACACCCGCCGCGCCAGGTAGCGGCCGGTGGCGAAGCCGAGCGACATGCCGTGGCCATTCATGCCGGCGGCGTAGAGGGCGGCGGGGATCTCGGGGACCGTGCCGATACGAGGCAGGCCGTCGGCGGTCAAGGCCATGGTGCCGGCCCAGCGGTGGCAAATGGGGCGGTCGGCGAACTGCGGAAAGCTCTCGGCGAGGAAACGTTCCAGGGCTCCCTGGACGGTGCCGGTGGGGGTCTCCAAGGTGCCCACTTCCGTGTCCCGGGCGGCCCAGCGGCAGCCGCCGAGGAGCAGGGTGCCGTCGGGGAGCTGGCGCAGGTACTCATAGCCCTCGTTGACGTACCAGACGCCGGGGAGCGGCCGCGGCCCGGGAGCGGTCGCCAGCATCTGGGCGCGCACCGGCCGGATCTCGGCGGCGAGCCCCGGCACCAGCTCCGCCACATAGGCGTTCAGGGCGAGCACCACCCGCCGGGCCAGGAGATGGCCGGCGTCCGAGACCAGGCGCACTCGCTCGCCCACCGGTTCGAGCGCCCGCACCGGGAAGCCGGTGCGGATCTCGGCGCCCGAGAGCCGCGCCAGTCCGCGGCAGAGGCGGACCGGGTCGAGCCCGCCGTCGCGCGGCTGGTAGAGCGCCCCGCCCAGCCGCGCGCTGCCGCTCACCCGCCGCACCTCCGCCGCCTCGCGCCAGGAGAGGTCGAAGCCGAGGGCGACGAGGCGCTCGCCGCTCTCCCGGAGCGCCTCCTCCTGGCCGGTGTCCGGCAGGGCGGTGAGCCAGCTCCCCTCGGGGAGGAACTCACAGTCCACCCGGACCGGGTCGAGGACCTCGGCACGCAGGAGCTCGCGGTTCTCCTGCGAGGTCTCCCAGAAGCGCTGCGCCGCCCGCTCCCCGACGCTCGCGGCGAGCGCCGTGTAGGGTTCAGCCGAGCCGGTCAGGAGGAACCCGGCATTGCGCCCGGAAGCGCGGCCGGCGAGGCTCTGGGCTTCGAGCAGGACCACCCGGCGGCCCGCTTTGCCCAGCCAGTAGGCGGTCGACAGGCCGACGATGCCGCCGCCGATGACGGCGACGTCGACCTCCTCGGCGTTCGCCGGCGAGGAGGGGCGGGCGAGCCAGAACGACGGGAAGCTGGGGACAGTCATGGTCTCCAATCACGATCCAATCAGCCGACGAGCACGCTGCCGCCGTTGACGTTCAGGATCTCGCCGGTGATGTGGCGGGCGAGCGGCGAGGCGAGGAAGAGGACCGGCCCGGCGATGTCCTCCGGCGAGGCCACCCGTCCCAGGGGAATGGAGGCGGCGATCGCCTTGCCCTGGTCGCCGGCCAGGGCGCCGGCGGTCATGTCCGTTTCGACCCAACCCGGGGCGACCGAGTTGACGCGGATCTTGGGCGCCAGCTCGGACGACCACGACTTGGTGGCCGAGATCATCGCCCCCTTGCTCGCCGCGTAGGCGCTGTAGAAGGCCTCCCCGCGCTGGCCGGCGGTCGAGGAGATGTTGATGATCGAGCCGTTCTCCGATTGCTCCAGCAGGGGGACCGCCTCGCGGGCACAGAGGAAGGGGCCGACGACGTTGACCGAGAGGGTGGCCTCCAGCCGCTCCTCGTCGAGCCGGATCAGCGGGTCGTGCACCCAGACCCCGGCGTTGTTGATCAGGCAGTCGAGCCCGCCCCACTCGGCGGCGATGAAGGCGAACAGCCGCTTGATCTGGCTGCGGCGTGAGACGTCGCAGCGGAAGGCGGCGTGGGGCTGGCGGGAGATCCGCCGGAGCTCCCCGAGCAGCTCCGTCGCCCTGCCGCCGCTCGCGAAGTACTGGACGAGGACGGCGGCGCCGGCCTTGGCGAAGAGTCGGCAGCAGGCGGCGCCGATGCCGCGGCTCGCCCCGGTCACCAGGACGCGGCGCCCGGTGAGGTCGATCAAGCCGGGCCCTCCTGGCTCCCGATCGCCTCGACCACCATGGCGATCCCCTGGCCGCCGCCGATGCAGGCGGAAGCAACACCTCTCCCGCCGCCCCGGCGGTTGAGCTCCTTCAGGAGAGTGATGAGGAGCCGGGTGCCCGAGGCGCCCAGCGGATGGCCCAAGGCGATGGCGCCGCCGTTGACGTTCAACTTCTCGACGTCCAGGTCGAGCTCCTTGACCACCGCCAGGATCTGCCCGGCGAAGGCCTCGTTGATCTCGATCAGATCAAGATCTTTCAGCTCCATCCCCGCCCGCTTCAGCGCCGCGCGGATGGCCGGCGCCGGGCCGATCCCCATGCGCGACGGCTCGACTCCCACCACCGCCCAGGAGAGGATGCGCCCCAGCGGCTTCCAGCCCCGCTCCTGCGCGCGCTCCGCCGTCGAGAGGATCATCATCGCCGCCCCGTCGACGATCCCCGAGGCGTTGCCGGCGGTGACGAAGCCGTCCTTGTCGAAAGCGGTGGCGAGCCCCGCCAGGTCCTCCATGGTGGTCTCGGGCCGCATGTGGTCGTCCCGCTCAACGACCGTCGCCCGCTTCCCCTTCCCCACCGGCACCGGCGCCACCTCCTGGGAGAGCCGGCAGGCCTGCCAGGCCGCCCCGGCCCGGCGCTGCGAAAGGATGGCGAACTCGTCCTGCTGCTCGCGGGTGATGCCATAGTCGCGGGCCAGGTTGTTGCTCGTCTGCGCCATGTAGCAGCCGGCATAGGGATCGTTCAGGGAGACCATGAGCAGGTCCTGGAGCTGGCCCTGGCCGAGCTTGAAGCCGCGGCGGGCGCCATAGATGACGTGCGGCGCCTGCGACATGTTCTCCATCCCGCCCACCAGGCAGGTGGTGGCCTCCCCCGTCAAGACCGCCTGCGCTCCCGAGATCACCGACTGGATGCCGGAGCCGCAGAGGCGGTTGACGGTGAGCGCCGGCGCCTCCTTCGGCACCCCGGCCTTGAGCGCCACGTGGCGGGCGCCGTAAATCGCGTCGGTCGAGGTCTGGAGGGCGTTGCCGACGAACGTCTGATCGATCTCGGCCGGCGCGATGCCGGTGCGTTCGAAGAGCGCCCGGGCAGCGTGGGCGCCCAGGTCGATGGCCGAGATCTCGGCAAAGGAACCGTTGTATTCCGCCATCGGGGTTCTCACCCCGTCCACCAAGACCAGGTCTTGCGTTTTCATCAAAGCTCCTTAGAAGCGGGAATTCAGTCCGCCCGGCTGTCAAGCCCCCGCCGTCCCCTCATCATAAGCCAGGGCGTGGAAGCGGCGGCGCCAGAGGTTCAGGTTGACGGCGGGATCGGTCCGGGCGCCCAAGAGGACGAGGATGCGCTCCCGCTCGGGGTCGATCCACAGGCTGCCGCCGGCGAAGCCGCTGTGGCCGAAAGAGTGGGGACCGATCGCCGGCCCGGCGCTCCCCTCCACGTTGCGCCGCACCCACCCCAGGGCGTACAGGCCTTCGCCCCGGGCGAGCGCCGCGGTCTTCGCCTCCTCCGAGAACAGGCGGCCCGGCCGCAGCCATTCCACCCCCAGGCGCCAGAGGTCGCGCGCCCGGCCGAAGAGCCCGGCGTTGCCGGGGAGCGCCACCCCCAGCCCGATCAGAAACCGGGCGTTGCCGTCCTGCACCTCGCCGGGAGCGGGGGGACCGAGGTCGGCGATCGCCCTCCCCTGCTCCGCCGCCAGCTCGACCTCCTTGCCGGTCCCCATGAGGGACTCCGCAACGAAGGGCTGGTCGCCGGGGGCCAACGTGATCCCGGGGGGGCTGGAGAGCCCGAGCGGCGCCAGCACCCGCTCGGCGAGCAGGTCCCAGAGCGGACGCCCGAGCCGCTCCTCCGCCGCCCGCGCCCAGAGGATGAAGTCGAGGTCGCTGTAGGTGCCAGGCGCTTCGCCCAGGAGCTCGCCACCGAGAAGAAGAGCGAGGGCTTCCTCGCGCGAGGTGCAGCGTTCATAGAGGGGGGCCCAGGCGGCGAAGCCGGCGCGGTGACAGAGGAGGTCGGCCAGAGGGAGCCGGGCGAGCCGCGGATCGGCCTGCGGCCAGACTTCCCCCACGGGGAGCGCCAGCGGCAGCTCCCCCGCCTCGTCGAGCGCCAGGGCGAGAGTGGCGACGAAGGGCTTGGTGAGGGAGCCGAGATCGAAGCAGGTGTCCAAGTCTGCAGCACGATCCCGGCGGGCGACGCCGGCCGCGCCCGACGCCTCGATCCGGTCCGCCGTGCCGACGAGGGCGGTGACCGCGGAGACCGCCCCGCTCGCCAGCAGCTCGGCGAGGAACGGATGGAGGAACGGATGGTGGAGAGGGGGGCGGCTCACGGCTGGCTCGTCTTCCAGGAGGGCATTCTACGGGCTCGGACCCCGGCCGGCCAGCTCGCGCCAGCGTATCTATAGTATTGCGTAGCTTAAGCTGTCCCAATATACTACTCGGCGCATCACCCCATGATGCCGGCAGAGTCAAAGGGGACTCTGCCGAGGTCCGGATCGGGACCGTGCTGCGCGAAGTTCCAAGGGTTTCATCCATGGCCTTCTGAGGAGCGGTCCCGTCCACAGGAGGACTGGAGTATGGAGAAGCTCAAGCGTCAGTGGATCAAGCGCCATGTGCTCTACGACGGGCTCGTCGTGCTCCTGATCGTAGCGGCCCCGGTGGGGTATGCCCTCGCGGCCACGGAGGCACCCGCCGGGTTCGACAACCTGACCAATACCTTCGAGTCCCAAGGGCAGATGGACCTCGACCGCGCGAATTTCGACACGGTCGAGCAGATCGCGGACGGCCTCGGCCCGGTCTACAACGCCCAGGCCTGTCGCGAGTGCCACCAGAACCCGGTCTCCGGCGCGACCAGCCAGATCACCGAGCTGCGGTTGGGCCGGACCGACGCCAACGGCAACTTCGTCGAGCGGCCCGGCGGCTCGCTCAACCAGGACCGGGCGATCGACCCCGCCATCCAGGAGCGGGCGTCCGCGGCCGACACCATCGTGGCTTTCCGCGGCTCTTTGAACGTCCTCGGCGACGGCTTCGTCGAGGCCATCGCCGACAGCACCTTCACCACCATCCAGAACGGTCAGCCCGCCGGCATGAAGGGGCAGATCATCAACGTCCCGCTGCTCGAGAGCCCGAACGTCAGCCGGGTCGGCCGCTTCGGCTGGAAGGACCAGCACGCGAGCCTCCTCTCCTTCGCCGCCGACGCCTACCTGAACGAGATGGGCATCACCAGCCCGCTGCAACCCACGGAGAACACCTCGAACGGCAACTCCGTCGCGGCGTTCGATCACGTCAACGATCCCGAGGACGCGGACGGCGCCGACGTCACGGCCTTCACCCACTTCATGCGCTCGACCAAGGTGCCGCCCCGCGACACCGCCCTCGCGGCCACGGCGGACTCCCTCGCCGGAGAGAGCCTCTTCACCTCGATCGGCTGCAGCAACTGCCACGTGACCTCGATCACCACCGCTCCGGCGGGGACCGTCTTCAGCACCGAATTCACCGTCCCCGCGGCGCTGGGCGACAAGACCATCCACCCCTTCGGCGATTTCCTGCTGCACAACGTCGGGACCGGCGACCGCATCGTCCAGAACGGCGGCGCGTCGACGGCCAACAAGCTGCGGACGCCGCCGCTCTGGGGTCTGCGCACCCGCGCCCGGCTGATGCACGACCTCGCCAACGGGACGCGCAACGGCGCCATCCTGCGTCACGCCGGCGAGGCCAACCCGGTCATCCTCAACTACATGAACCTGAGCGCGACCCAGCAAAACCAGCTTCTCACCTTCCTGAACTCGTTGTAAGGAGCGCGACATGAGAAAAGCACTCTGGAGCCTCGCCCTGCTGGGCCTGCTGACCGGGGGGAGGACGGCGTCCGCGGCGACCTGCGGGATCGAGGCCGAACCGGCGGCGACCCTCCTCCTCCCCTACTTCGAGGTGGCCCTGTCCTGCGCCAACGGCGGCCTCAACACCCTGTTCTCGATCAACAACGCTTCGGCGAATGCGGTGCTCACCCACGTCGTCATCTGGTCCGACCTTTCCGTCCCGGTCCTCAGCTTCAACGTCTATCTCACCGGCTATGACGTCCAGTCGATCGGCCTGTGCGACGTCCTGGTCAAGGGCCTCCTGCCGCAGACCGCTTCGGTCGGCCAGGACCCGAACGACACCATCAGCCCGAAGGGGACGCTCTCGCAGGACGTCAATTTCTCGAGCTGCAGCGGCCAGCTGCCGCCGGGGAACCTTCCGGCCTCTTTCCTCGCCCACCTGCAGACCTCGCTGACCGGCCAGTTCTCCTCCCTCCTCGGCGGCTGCGCCGGGTTGGCCTACGGCGACAACATCGCCCGCGGCTACGTCACGGTCGACACGGTCAGCAACTGCACCCTGCGCTTCCCCGGCGACGCCGGCTATTTCGCCGCCGACGGCACGGGGGACGCCACGGACCAGAACGTCCTCCTGGGAGACTACGACTACATCAACTCGACGACGAATTTCGCCCAGGGCTACACCATGGTCCACGTCCAGGCCGACCCCAACGATCCCGAGACCTCGGCGAGCGGCCAGTACACGTTCTACGGCCGCTACGTGAACTGGACCGCGATCGACCACCGGCAACCGCTGGCGACCAACTTCTTCGCCCGCTACCAGAACGGCGGACCGACCAGCGGCATCACGACGCTGACGACCTGGCGCGACTCCAAAGTCCAGCAGGGCGCCTTCAAGTGCGGCACGGCTCCGGCATGGTACCCGCTGACGCAGGCGAGGATCGTGGCCTTCGACGAGCAGGAGCACGCGGTGCAGTCTTCCCTGATCTTTCCTTTCCCGGCGGAGGCGGGGCGGATCGGGGTCGGCAGCGCCAACCTGCCCACCCCTTTCACCTTCGGCTGGATCCTCTTCGACCTCAACGCCACGGCCGGTACGGTGCCGCCGGAAGACCCGCTGGCGCAACAGGCCTGGATGACCTTGAGCATCGATGCGCAGGTCGGCACCGCGCATTTCAACGTGGGCTATCCGGCGTTCCAGCTCGACACCGCCCGGGACCGGGTCCGCGGCTGCCGGACGAATATCTTTTTCAAGCCGCCGCAGTGACCCGATCGGCGGCGGCTTATAAGTAATTGTCCGGGTGCCCGGTCTGGAACACCACGACCCGCTCCCCGGGCCGAAACTCTTGGGCGGCGGCCAGGTCCTCGACGGCGGCCAGGGCCGCCGCCCCCTCGGGTCCGGTTCGAATCCCCTCCTGCCGGGCCACCCGGGCCGCGATCTCCGCCAGCCGCTCCTCGGCGATGGCCAGGGCCCGGCCGCCGGACGCGCGGACCGCCCGGAGCACCAGGAAGTCGCCGATCGCCCGCGGCACCCGCAGTCCCCAGGCCCGGGTGTGCGGGTCGGCCCACGGCTCGGCCGTCTCCTCGCCCCGCTCGAAGGCGCGCACCATCGGGGCGCAGCCGGCCATCTGCACGATGACGAAACGCGGCCGCCGGACGCCGGGTTTCAACAGGGCGAGCCGGGAGAGCTCGTCGAACGCCTTGTGCATCCCGACGATCCCGGTGCCGCCGCCCAGCGGGTAGACGATCCAGTCCGGAAGGTCCCAGCCGAGCTGCTCGGCGAGCTCGAAGCCCATGGTCTTCTTCCCCTCCACCCGGTAGGGCTCGCGGAGGGTCGAGAGATTCCAGAAGCCGTCGGCGGGGAGGAGCTTGGCGGCGTCGACCAGGGTGCCCGAAGAGGCCAAGACCTCCGCGCCATGCTCCCGGCAGCGCGCGAAGATGCTGGCCGGGGTGTCCTCCGGCATGGCCAGGCGGGCAGGCAGGCCGGCCGCCGCGGCATAGGCGGCGAGGGCCAGGGCGGCGTTGCCGGCGCTCGCCAGCTGCACCCCCGGCGCCCCCAGCTCGCGCGCCCGGTTGACCGCGAGCGACAGGCCGCGCGCCTTGAACGAGCCGGTGGGGTTCAACGACTCGTCCTTGATGTACAGCTCGACGTCCCCAGCGGGCGAGAGCCGGCGCAGGCGGACCAGAGGAGTCCCGCCCTCTCCCAGGTCGACTCGTTCGTCGAAATCGGCGAGCGGCAGGAGCTCCTTGTAGCGCCAGAGGGTCCAGGGCCTTCCGGGCAGCGCCTGCCGCAGCTGCTCCCCGCGGGCCGGATCGAGGTCGTACTCGACGAGGAGCGGGGCGCCGGCGGCGGAGAGGAAGGCTGGACGGTCGAGCGGGAGGGCCTCCCCGGTCCGCGAGCAGACCAGGCGGGTGGCCCAGTGGTCAGGGGTAGCTTCGTGTAGCGCCGGTTCCATGCGCGGCGGATGTTAGCAGAGCGCGGCAGGCTTGGGCGGAGCCCCTGCTCTGCTAAAGTGGTGCCTAGGGTTCGAGAGGAGGAAACATGGCCGTGCTGACGGAGGCCACCCCCCTCCTATCCTCCCCCCATCCCCTGGCGCCCTCCCCCCCAGGAGGAGGAACCCCTCCCGGCCGCTCTCCTACGGCCAAAGGGGCCTGAACTGCTCGCCGGGATAGGAAACAGCGTTTAGCCGAAGGCTGTAGATGTCCCAGGTCCTGAACGATATCCTTCGCAGGCCACGGGGACTGCGGGACGTCTCCGCATAGGGTTGGCGTCCCCTACACGCGACATCCCCTGCCTTGGCGGTCCCTTGCGGTCCCCCGCGATTCTCGACCGGCAAACGGGC
>DASQPA010000087.1:0-2083 GCA_035644215.1 Thermoanaerobaculia bacterium | reverse complement strand
CGTGGTCCTGCTCTGGTTCTACGGCAGCCGCGCGCTGCGCAACTGGCTCCTCCCCGAGATGCCGGACGCGACCTTCGCGCAGAGGAACGCCCTGGTGCGGACGCCGATCCTCCCCACCGACCGGACCCACCTGGTGCGCCTGTTCGAGGACACGACGCTCTTCCACGACGCAAAGCTCGCCGCCGCCGCGGTCGACCGCAAGGCGCAGTTCTTCCCCGCCGCCCGCCGCAAGCTGATCAAGCTCTGGTGGGAGCCGGGGGCGCCCGCCGCCGGGAAGGTCTTCGTGCGCTCCGACCGCTTCCAGCTGGTCTTCGCTGGAGCAGCGGACGGCAGCGGCACGACCCAGACGCTCCCCTCTCCCCTGGTCCCCTCCACCGCGGCCGAGTACGTGGCCTTCCTGAACGCCGCGACGGTGACCCTGCCGGGGGTGACCGGCCGGTTGAAGGCGTCCCTCGTCTTCCCGGCGGACCTCGACTACGAGCTGCCGCCCGGCGCCACCTTCTCCGATCTGGGCGACGGCGAGGCGACGGCCGAGGCGCACGACGAGGCGGCGCACCGCTTCGTCCAACTGGGCCATGCCGACGACGACTCCGCCTATGTCCTCTATCACGCGCCCAAGCCGGCACAGGCGGTCCTCTTCGGCCGCGGTGGACCGGTGCCCGCCGAGGTGCGCCTGGAGGAGGCGCCGGGCGAGGGGATGATCGCGAGCCAGGGCACGGCGGTCACCGGCACCGGCACCCTCTTCCGCCTCTTCTTCCAGGCCGGCGACCGGCTGCGCGCCGGCGGCCAGACCCGCGCCGTGACCCTCGTGACCTCGGACACCGCGCTCACCGTGGCCTCGACCTTCAGCCCCGACCCGCCGGCGGCGACGGCCTACGTGCGGGTGGGCGGCGAGCGCGAGCGGGCGGAGGGCTTCGCCTACGTGGCCGATCCGGCGGGTGGGATCGGCGGCGAGACCCTGATGGACTACGCCGCCGACCTGGGGGCGCTCCTCTCGATGGCCGCCGTCCCCCACCTCCTGCCGGTCGCCGAGCGCACCCTGGCCGGCTCGACCGCTCCCGCCGCCCTGCCGGGCGGACAGGACGTGGCTCCGGTCTACCAGGTCTTCCGCAACTGGAACCTCGACCGCCGGCGGGTCAACGAGTGGCGGCTGCTGGTGGCCGGCCGCGCGCTCTCCGAGAAGCACAACGATTCGCAGGTCTACGACCCGGCGCTGACCGATCCACGTAACGGCGACTACCACCCGCGCCAGAACGACGACGGCGCGCGGACGGCGGACCGGCTCGGCTGGGTGCAGCTCCTCAGGCGCTGGGTGGCGCTCGTTCCCCAATCGGTCGATCCGTTGAACCCCACGCCTCCCGGCGATTCCGACCTTTCGAACCGCGACCTCTCCCGCGCCATGGCCTTCCTGCTCGACCTGCCCGAGCCGGCGGCGGTGCCGTAGCGCGACCGACGAACGGACGAGGACCGAGCCATGGCCGACCCCGAAGATCTGCCGCCGAACGGCGACCCTGAAGAGGACGATGACCCGGAAGAACGGGCGGCGGAGCTCTTCGCCGAGCTGGGCCTCCCGCCGGGCGACTTCGCCGGCCGCATCGACGCCGCCGTTCAGCACGCCGCCGCGCCCGGCCGCGCCGCCGGCGCCTCCGCCTGGACGCCCTTGGGGCCACGCAACGTCGGAGGGGCCGTCCGCGCCCTCGTCCAGGACCCCGGCGACACCCGGGTCTTCTATGCCGGCAGCGCCATGGGGGGGCTCTGGAAGAGCGTCGACGAAGGACTCTCCTGGCGCCCCATGGGGGCTCCCGACCAGTCTTTCCCGGTGGGCGCGATCGCCGTGGTGCCGGGCGAGACTCGGATCGTCTACGTCGCCTCGGGCGATCCGAGCACTCGGGACCCCGCCGGCCGCGGGCTCTTTCTGTCGACCGATGGCGGCGCCACCCTGGTCCAGATTGCCGGGGCGGGCGCGGCCGGCTCCGGCGCCGCCGGCCACTACGGAGCCCTGGCGCTCGACCCGCGGCGCGACGAGACCGCCGGTGCCAGCCAGGTCACCGCCGCGGTGCTCACGGTAAACGGCAGGGCCGGC
>DASQPA010000086.1:0-12901 GCA_035644215.1 Thermoanaerobaculia bacterium | reverse complement strand
GGGCGGCGGGCTAGGACTCCTCTCCTTCGTCTTCCTTCTCGCTCTCCGGAGACTCCTCCTGGAGCTTCGCCAGTTCTTCGTGAATGAGTTCACGGACTTCCAGACGGGCGGCGGCCGAGAGGTGTGTCTGGGTTCGGGGCTTCTCGCCTTTCTTCCCCCTGACGCTTTTGACGGACGGAGCGATCTTTAGCCTCCCCTCCTCCAGGGAGCCTTCCTTGCCGTAGGCGCGGAGGAAGAAGTCTTCCAGGCTGAAGCCAAGCTCTGCCCCGATCTCCTCAAGGTGGCGGATCTTGAGGTCGATTTTGCCCTTGAGAAGAAGCCGAAGCCAGCCATGGGAGACTCCCAGGGCTCGCTCGATGTCGCGATCCGAGCGGCCGGTCGCCTCGATCACCATAGCGAGGAGGTCGAGGAGGTAAAGGGTCCCTTTCTCCTTCTTCATGCGATGTCGATCCTACACCGGACGGGCCAGATTGTCCGCCTAAAGGCGAAGGACCCTTTCGGCTCTCCTGTGAGATACTCCGCCACATTTCCCGGAGGCTATAGAGATGAAGCGGCTTCTCACCTACTCCGCCCGGCTCTCCTATGAGGAGCCCCCGGGTCATGTCCACGAGGATTCGTTCCCAGTCGTCGCTTCCACTCCCCAGGAGGCAACGAAGCTTGCCTTCGCCTATGTCCTCCAGGTCTTGAAGCTCGGCGACTTCGAGCTGCGGGTTCTCGGCGCCTGACGAAAAACCCCACGGAGATCCGTGGGGTGGCGCATCTCGCGCCGAAGAACTTCTAGGCAGCTTCCTTGAGGAGCCGGGAGACTCGCTTCTCCATCACGACCCGCTCGTCCGCGTGGGGGATCGAGCGGGCCAGGGCTGTACCGCCATTCACCAGCTCCCAGACAGTACGCGCTCCCCCCTCTTCCGCCTTGGCTGTCTTGATGATCTCTACCGACTCCTTCTTGGTGAACTCGTGCTTCCGAAGCCAGTCGAGAACTTCGTTGTCGTCGCGGCCGATCTTGAGGCGCGCGGCACGTTCAAGTCCTGCTTTGACGTCAACCACTGACGCCTCGGCGTACGCCTTGAGCTGCGGAGTGACCTCCCGAGCGAAGCGCTCGGGGGCGTTCTTGGTGTGCCGAATCGAGATCTCCTTCACTTCCCTCGCCCCCCAGACGGTGCGGTTGTCACAGACAAAGTCGTAGAGGAAGGTCATGAAGCCGAAGCGGTGGTGTCCCACTTCCGAGTTCCAAACCATGAAGCCGCGGAAGAGGTTGCGGGTTGTGCCATCGACCTCAATCGAGATGGGATTGCGCTCGTCGACAAGGAAGATGAAGACATCGCGGTCAGACGCGTAGAGGGTTGTCGCCCGCTTGGGGCTCTTGGCCGCGTAGCTTGCCGCCGGGATGTGCCATCGACCATCCTGGTTCGCCGCCATGACCGCCCCGACGACCTGGTGGTCGTAGATCCGGCCGTAGTCAGGGCCAACGAGGCACCGGAGCTCAACCGAGGCGTCACGCGCAAGGCTCATAAGCTGCACCTCTCCCCGCTCGGCGAGGTGACGAAGACCGACATTGACCGCGTAGGCGCCGAAGGCAGGACCGTTGGGCACGTTCGCAATCGCTCGGAGCCAGGTCGCGGGAGTGCGGGAAATGGCGGCCAGTTGACCCAAGCTCCAGTGGGTTGGGTAGAGGGTGCCCAGATTCTCCTCTTCGAGAAAGAGGGCGCCTCCGGCCTCCTCACTTCCACGGACTAAGAGGCTCTGGTTCGAGACCACCCTCACCTGCGAGCGGCTTGCTGCCGCGAGGGTTGCCTCATGGAGGTCAGGGAGGGTGAGGTAGCGCTCATCGTCGGGGCGCTTGAACCACTCTTGGGACGCACGCTTGATCCTACTTCCTTCCATTTGGGACACAGGCTTCTCCTTCCGGCCGGGGCCGGTCTTTCGCGGCAGAGCCGCAGTTGTCGGGGAACATGGCGGCGGGAGCCGCCTGGATTCTCCCGACAGTGTGGGGGAAGCGGAAGTGGGGCGAAAGACATGGAAAGATGCCGCACGTGAACAGCCCGGGAGAAAGTGCCTACGACCTCGGCACTTCCCAGCAACAAGTTGACTACCGGGCGGTAACGGGGTGAGATCCACGCGCCGTTACTGCCAGCCAAAACCGCGGCCCGCCGCGTGCCCCGCTCAGAAGCCCACCGTAGACCGCAGCATCTCAAGTACGGTTGGGCTACGGTATAGCTACAGCCTTCATGCTACAATTAAATTCCAACGGGAAACCCTCGGCTCTGTCGGGGAATTTCAAAGTTTGACGATTTGGAATCGTGAGCAGAGGACCAGCAATACGAGAGGATACTAGAATGCATGACCTCATGAAGGATTTTCGTCAGGAGATGTCCAATGTGGAAAATTAGCGCACTTATTTATGTGAGCTACGGCCTAATCGGAATATCGGGCTTCTTGGCGATCTTACTAACAATCCACTTCTCCCGTGGTCAGCGCAAGCGCCATCCTGTACTAACGAAGCTCGACGGAAAACAGCTTCTACTCGGCTCAATTGCGGCACTCTCTGTTTTCGCGGGCTATGAACTGAGCGCACTTCGAGACGCTCTCGTTATCCGGCAATCTTTCGTGGTCACAACAGGTCCCGCTACGGCACAAGCAATCACGGCAACAGCGGATGCCTTCGACTTGGAACTCGTTGAAGCAGCCTCGGATAGCGTAAGAAAATCGCGAACATATTTCCTGGCTGCGCAGCGATTGTTTGAGGTTCACGACTATCGCAATGCGATTCCCGAATATAAGTCTTCGGTTGCAGCCCTACCCACACTCTCTGCTTTACTTAATCTCGGCATTTCGCTTCGCTGGACCTCGCAATTCTCCGAAGCCGTTCGCATCCTCGCGACCGGCCTACGGCTTTCTCAAGAAAGAGAAAGGCGGCCGTTTGAAGCTAACTTTCTTTTCCAGCTTGGCACAGTAGAATACAATCTCGGGCACCGAACTCAGGCAGAGAAGAAACTCAATGACGCATTGCGGCTCTATCGTGAGGTCAATGATAAAGTAGGAGAGGCCAATGCATCTCTGAATTTGTCTCTCCTCTACTTCTCCATGGGGCAGCGAGAGAAGTCGAAAGCGCTTCAAGATCAAGCATGGAAATTATATCAGGATAGTGACAATAAATTGGGCATGGCAAATGTTGCGCATAATCGAGCACTGGAAGAAGCTCTTCAAAATAACGCCGGAAAGGCTTTGGTTTCATTCCGTACGGCCTTAGCGAACTACAAAAAACTTGGTAATAGGTATGGTCAGGTGAGAGCGCAAGCTGCGATTGGCAACTGTTTGTTAATTCTAGGGAAGTACAACGAGGGGAAAAAGGAGATACTGGCGGCCTTAGAATTGGCAAAAGCAACTACGGACTTTGCTGAGGTTGCTGATATTGAAAGCGATCTCGCAAGAGTATTCTTGCTAGAAAAAAGGCCAGATGAAGCCTTCAAGGCTGCCAGTGATGCATTGCGAGTTGCGAGTGAAAATAATCTTCCGGAGCAGGCCCTCGCACTCTTCGCTTTGGCACAGTATCTTCTCGGAAAGGGTGACCTGAACGGTGCTCTCGCAAGGGCGGATGAAGCGTTTGTTGCTGCTCAAGCCACGCAGGACGCTTTTGTCCGCGCGGATGCTCTAATGATAAAGGGGGAAGTCATGCTCAGAATGGGGAAGCCGCTAAGCGCGATTCCTCTGGCCGAGAGAGCTCGTGATGAAGATATAGCCATTGGGAACAGACTTTCTCTGGCTATCTCGCTACACATCCTCGGAGAAGCCCTTTTGGCGATTGGCAAGACGGCCGAAGGTCTAGATTCGCTAAAGCAAGCTGAGGGCGTTTATGCTCGACTCGGAGAACAGACAGGTCAGGTTAAAGAGCTACGTCAGCTCATCATAACGACAGAATCTCGGCAACGAAAGCTGCACGAAAGTCGTCCAGCGGTGCGATAGCTTTATAGAGTTTATCGAGGAAGGGACTGCGGCGCTTTTTGCTCAGTTGCAGGTGAAGGCCGCCGTGTCCTGGATCGGCTGGAATGCGGTTCCCGATGGATTGGTGTAGAACTGCATCTTGCCGGTCAAGGTGTCGGTCACGGTGATGAGTACTCCGACGTTGGTAAGGCCACCGGCAAAGACCCAAACGTGACCGCCCAACGCGCAGCCGTCCAGGACTTTGACGATGACTTCGATGTTGCTCGGAGCGAAGAAGTAGAACTCTCCGGTGTCGGCAGTCCGGGTAATCGCCTGTCCCTTCCCGGTCCCGCCGTTCGCTGTCCAGACGGTCTCCACTTTGAACCGATGGTTCTGAAGGCAGAGCGCCGAGGGTGAAGCAGCGCAGGTAGTCTCTCCGGCGACGAATGGTAGTGTCTCGGGGAGGACCGAGACGGCTTCGCTCACCCCTTGAATACCAACCGGCTTTCCGTTCCACGTTCTCTCCGGGTCGGAGTAGCCGGCAAAGACCGGGCAGTCCGCACCCAACTCGGAGAGGCAGTTGTTCGAGTAGGCCATCACATCGCGGTAGCCCGCCATCCTGAAAGCGAGCCCGTTGGTCCAGGGCGGCGGACCCTGGAGGTTTTCCAGATCGTGACTCAAACCGAGGTTGTGTCCCACTTCATGGGCGAAGACGAAGCGCCCGGCTTGCGCCCGTTCCGGAACGACGCTCACCGCACCAAAATGACCTGGATTGAACCCTGCGCTTGTGCCGCCGAGATCTCCAGTTGCTACGAACAGGTGAACGAGCTTGGCACTCCCAAGTTTTGTTGACGGCCAGTTGGTCTGAAGCCAGATCAAATCCGTCTGAAGCGTGCCGCTGTCGTGGTAGTCCGCCTCCTCGATCGCCGCGAAGGTGAAGTCGTAGTCGAAGATTCCGCTCACCTCAAGGCTTTCATTCAGGGCTGCGAGTTCGTCATTGAGCTGAGCGGTGAGGTTGGGGAGCCCGCCGAGCGCGCTGAGGCGCTCGGGGGTGTAGAGAGCGAGGACCGGGATGTGCTTCGCTACGACTCCGGCCGGCCGGGTCTTCTCCAGAGGGAGGCGTGCTCCCGGCGGCGGATCGCCGGGACGGGCAAGAGGAGTCGTCGCAGCAGCCGGCAGGGCGACAAGGAGGAGAAGAGAGACGAGGCGATGGATTCTCGACATGGTATCCCTCCTGAGACAGAGACCCGGGAGAGGGGTAAGTTGTGTAGGACAGACCCTCCCCCTCAAGAAGCCGGGAACATTCCTGGTTGGAATATTCTAACTCGGAATGTAGACCGGGAGGGTGGCCGGTCTCTCCTTCAGCCCCGAGTACGCCGAGATGCTCCACCTCCTCCGGGAGGCGAGGAAGGCTGCGGGCTTGACGCAAGCGGATGTAGGCCGGGCGTTCGGCCGCACTCAGGGGGCGATCTCCAAGATGGAGAGCGGGGAGATTAGACTCGACCCCATCGAGCTACAGCGCTTCGCTGAACTCTACGGGGTCGAGGTTGGGACTCTCCTTCCGGGGAGGAGACTCCCGGGGTGAGTGACACCTTGAGTGACACCACCCCCGAAAACAGGGGTAGAATGCCGGGAACGGAGGAGAACGGACGAAAAAGCCCGAAAGCATCTAACCCCTTAACTACGAGGGGTTTATCTCGTAATCCTCGTCATCCAAAGGACTTGCGGGATCGGCCCCGGAAGACTCCCTGCCTCCCAGCCAACTTCCCTTCCGTCGTAAGCCTGAGAAAAAACTGCGCTCCTAAGCGGTCGAGACGCGTTCGGGGGGCATACCCCCCGCTACGCGCCCACGCCGTAGCGCTCTTTGAGGAGCTGCAGGTGATAGGGCACATGGCCGGCCATGATGTGGGCCAGGGCGCGCACCGAGACGGGATTGTCGGAAGCGGTGCCCATCCGCCGCGAGGCCTCCTCGGAGAGGCGCCGCAGCATCGCGAGATTGGCCCGGCGCACGAGCACGAGCTCCTCCACGAGGTCGGCCAGGAGGCACCGGTCGACGTCGGACTGGGCCGCGTAGTCGTCCGGCTCGAAGCCGGTCAGCGATTTCGTCTCCCCTCGCGCGATGCAGAGCGCGCGGAAGGCCATGATCCGTTCGACGTCGATGAGATGCCCCAGGACCTCGCGGACGCTCCACTTCCCGAGAGCATAGCGCTCCCCCCCGCGCGCCTCGGGGATGGCGGCGAAGAACGCCCGGACCTGGGGTATCTGGTCCTCCAGGACCTGGAGGACGTCGGTACCGGGGCCGAGGGGGACGAGAGCGATGTACTTCTCGTAGTAGGGGACGTACTCGTTGGGGGCGGGGCGTTCCATGGGTCGGGTCTCCGTACAGGCCAGTGTGAGAGTCGGGAGATTCTACCCGTCCGCGCAAAGCGGTTACAATTGCTCAACACCTGACAAGTTGTCTCGGGAGAAGCGCATGTCGAGCTCCGGAGGACGCACCCTGAAGACCTGCTTCGTCATCATGCCCTTTACGGAGCCCTTGGAGGCCGTCTATCGCCAGGCGATCCAACCGGCGGCGATGGAAGCTGGGCTGCAGTGCATCCGTGGCGACCAGCAGTTGGGGCAGGTGGTCATGGACGACGTCGTGCGGGGGATCGAAGAGGCGACGGTCTGCGTCGCGGACCTGACCGGGCTCAACCCCAACGTCATCTTCGAGGCCGCTCTGGCGATCAGCCGGAAGAAGCGGCTGATCCTGATCACCCAGAGCGCCACCGACCCACCGCCCTTCGATCTCCGATCCCTACGCTTCCACAGCTACCAGGAAAGCCCGGACGGTCTGGAGCGCCTGCGCGCTCTCCTCCGCGCCAGCTTCGAGGCCGAGATCCTGGGCCAGGAATCCCCGCTGCGCCTCCTCCAGTCCATGATCCGTCCGGCCAGCCTGGGGCCCGGCCGGCGCCACGTCGTCGCCGCCAGCCCCCTCTCCTGGCGCAACGCCCGCCAACAAGGCGGCGGCTACAGGAGCATGCGCCGTACCTCTTCGGACCACGTGGGCATCCGCGGGCTGATCTATGCCTTCGGCCGTACCTCCGAGCTTCAGGAGCTGCCCGACCTCCTCGACCCGGGGGACTACGAGACCCAGGTCGCTCTGGCGCCGGTCAACCTCTTCTGCATCGGCAGCTCCAAGGCCAACCTATGGACCGGGCTCGTCCTCGAAGAATTCGGCCGGACCTGGTCGCCCCGGCTCGCCTTTCGACCCGATCCGGAGAGCAAGAACCTGCGGGACGTCCACGTGGATCTCCACGTCAACGGCCGGAAATGGCTACCGCCGAACTTCGAGAGCTCGACCCATCGGTATGATCGGGACTTCGGGCTGATCGTGCGGGGGCCGCACCCGAGAGACCTGGGCGCGCTGGTGATGGTCCTCGCGGGGCGGGGTGCGGTGGGGACGGAGGCGGCCTGCCGCGCGGTCACGGAAGATGCGCCGCTCGCCGAGATTCGAGATCACCTGAAGCTCTACCGCATCGACCTGGACGATCACCGCCAGGCGTTCTGGATCGCCGTGGAGATGGAGCGGGAAAGCGAAATCGGCGAGACCCGGCTCGACAGCCTGAAGATCTGCCAGGTTGGGACTTTTCAGGAGAGCCAGCGAATGGGTTAGGCGGCGGCGAGCACGTCGAGAAGCTGTGCGAGGCCCTGTTCATAGGAGTGGGTGAAATCGGCCCAGGTGAGAGCGCGTAGAAACGGGGAGACCTCACACTTTTCATACAAGAGCGGCAGGATGAAGGGCCGGTTGTCCCTCTCCGCCTGACGGATGAGCGCCGCGGCGACCTCCTTGTCGACCCAGGGAGAAGCCATGGCGTTGGGAGAGAGGACGAGCACGAACCAGGCGCTTTCCCAGATCGCCTTCTCGATCTTCTTGAGGAAGTCGTCCCCCACCCTCGCCTCCTCCTGGTCCCAGCGAACGACGAAGCCGCGCTCTTTGAGGTCTGCCACGAGCCGCTCGACGAGCTCCAGATCCTCCCGAGAGTAGCTGAGGAAGAGGTCCCGGCTCTCCGGCCGGGGTGGCGGCTCCTTCCGCATCGGCGGCATGCCCCCGAGCGGTGCCGCCTGCGCCTGGAGCAGCAGGCCGAGAACAGCGCCGGCGGCGAGGGTGGTCAACCAGTAGGAGAGGACGAGGGTGGCGCGAACCGCGCTCACACCGGTCCAGCACTGCCGGATCGCGTCGTCCGAGAAGCCCCGGGAGCCGATGCAGAGCTCGTCTCCCTCTCCCTTGCAGCAATTCTTGGCGGTAAAGAGACCGAGAGGGACCGCGGCGGTCGCTCCGACGGCTTCCACGGGAACGAGCCGGACACGGAGGATGTAGGTAGGGAGCAAGAGAGCAAGGCCAAGGAGCAGGAAGATCAAGGCGAGGCGAAACCGCCGCCGCAGGGCCGCGCGCTCCGGCAGCAGGCCAAATCGCAGCTGCGCGAGGACGGCGCTTCCCGCCATCAGGAGAATCGCGAAGCGGCGGGCGGCCTGCAGGCTTAGAGGGATGAAGATCGGGCCTGAACAGAGAACCCACCCGAGCAGAAAGGCGAGCACGAAGGCTGCCGCGCGGGGGTGTCGCGCCAGCAGCCCTCTCGGCAACGCCCTTCCTACGGGCACTGGGCGTCCGACCGCTGGCAGAAGCCCTGGGCCAGGTCGCAGACCAGGGTGGTCCGCGAGTCTTTCAACAGGTTGAGGCAGTCCCGGCTCTCGGTGCCGTCGTTCCAGCCACAGCCGACCGGCTTGTACTGGGACCGCCCCTTGCGGAGCTCGACCCGGTAGATATAGAGGCCGCGGACGACGCTGGGGATTTTGTCGTCGGTCGCCTGGACCTCCCGCACCCCGGGAGCGTAGCTGCGCGGACGCATCGAGAAGTGCGCGCCGCCCGGTGTGCTCTTCACGCAGAGGTCGACGGCGAAGGCCTTGTGGTCGGCCATCCCGGTCAGCTGCTCGAGGAGCTGCTGGACGAGATCCAGGCACCGGTCGGCGACCTCTTTCAAGACGGCTCCCGCGGGCTGCGCAACCGCCACCGGGGTGGAGGACCGAGCCTCATAGAGGACGGCGAAGATCGGAACCGGAGCGCGGTGACGGTTAAGGAGGGCGCCCTGCCGGGTGCCGTCCAGCTTCTGCCGGGCCTCGTGGAAGACCTCCTCGGCGGCGTCGCGCATCGCCGCCAGCTGCGGGTCTTTCAGGGCCTCGCGGAGGGATTCCTCAGTTTTTCCAAGCAGGCTCTCGACTGCCTCCCGGGAGTAGGCCGGTCCCGCGTCGGACGCGACGATCGGGAGCTCCTTGCGCTGGGAGACGAAATGATCGCGCAGCTGCGACAGCACCGGTGCCAGGGCCAAGGCCAGAGCGTTCGGGTCGTCCTGGCTCGGGAGGACCTTGACGCCGGGGCGCCGGAAACCGACGGCGTTCGCAGAGGACAGCACAAGGAGCCCGATGGCTATCGCCAGGCCGAACCTACGTACGAGCATGGGCGCTCCTCCTTCTTGAGCCGATTGCTGTAAGCCTACCAGAAGTTCACCGCAGGTACCCCAGCGACCGCAGCTTGGTGATGTGGTTCCACTCCAGGTAGGTGGCGTTCAACGAATCGGAGCCCTGGAGATATCTCCCGCGGGCCTTGGCGCGATCGGCCATCTCCTTTTCCCCGAAGGCTTTCAAGTCGGCGACGATCCTCTGCTCGCGGGGGGCGAGGTTCTGGCGCTCGCCGGGGTCGGTCTCCAGGTTGTAGAGCTCGACCGGGAGATTGGGGACGCGGGGCACGACGAGCTTCCAGGGGCCGCGGCGGACCGCCCAGCGGGGCTGGCCGTGGAGGAGGAGGTCGGAGATCAGGGTCTCGCGCTCGGCGGGGGCGCCGTCTAAGAGCGGCACCAGGTCTTTCCCCTGGCTGGGCGGCGGCTCGACCCCGGCGAGGTGGAGGAGGGTGGGGAAGAGGTCGACCGTCTGCACCGTGGCGTCGAGCACCGCCGGGGCGCGGCCGGGGACGCGAATCAGGGCGGGAACGTGGAGGAGCTCCTGATAGTGGGTGTGGCCGTGGTCGCCGTTCACCTCGTAGCCCAGCGCCTGCTCCTGGTCCAGGCGCTGCCAGAACTCCTCGCCGTGGTCGGAGAGGACGGCGACCACGGTGTCCCGATCGAGCCCCAGGTCGTGGAGGCCGGCCAGGAAGCGGCCCACCTGGCGGTCGGTGAAGGCCACTTCGGCCTTGTAGAGCGCCGCGAACCACGGGCGGTCGCCTTCGGGCGGCAGCGGGTTCTCCGGCCGGCGGTCGCCGGTGCAGCCCAGGGGGCCGCGGTAGTCCGGGGCGAGCCGGCGGGCCACCGTGGTGCACTCCGGCTCGGGCGGCGCGTAAGGGTTGTGGGCGTCGAAGAGGTGGAGATAGAGGAAGAGTCGGCGGTCGGGGCCGTAGCGCTTCAGGCGGGCGAGGGCCTGGTCGACCAGGACGTCCGCCGAGTCCTCGTAGGCGGCGTATTCGTCGAACCCCTGCTCCAGTCCGAAGGCGGGGTTGACGTAGATGTTGTGGTAGACCCCCAGGGTGTAGAACCCGCGGTCGCGCAAAACCTCGGCCATCGTGGTCGCCCCAGCCGGGAGGCCGGTGGGGGCGAAGTTGCCGAAGCGCTGCCCGGCGCCGTGGGTCTGCGGCTGGAGGCCGGTGACCAGGGAGGCGACGCTCGGCAGGGTCCAAGGGGCGGGGGACATCAGGTGGGCGAAGCGCAGGCCGCTCCGCGCGAAGGCGTCCAGGTGGGGGGTGAGGCCGTCTTTCCCTCCATAGACCCCCAGGGCGTCGGCGCGCAGAGTGTCGATGAGGATGACGATCAGGTTCTTCCCCACCGTGCGGCCGGGGAGGACGAGGAGCGGATCGCCCCACAGCGCCACCCCCTCCGGCAGCGGGTTGCCGTTGCGGCTCGCCTCGACGGAGAGGGTGAGGTGCCGGCCGCCGCTGCCGGCGGGGAGGGCCTTTCCCACCTTGCGCCAGCCGTTCCCCTCGCCGTCCGAGCCGGTGAGGACCTCCTCGAACCAGGGTCGGCCGTCGAGCGCGGCGCGGAAGACCGCCCGGGCGCCGGGCCGGTCGACCTCGGGCACCAAGCCGATCCGGCTCTCGAAGCGGGCGCCGCGCGGCAGGTCCTTCGGCAGGGGAAGCTCGATCTTCGAAAGGCCGGGGAGGGCGGGCAGGCTCTCCCCCTTGAGCGACATCGAACGGTAGAGATCGGCCCCCGGCTTGCCCGAGAGGCCGAGGAGGTCGAGGCTGCCGCCCGACACCGAAAGGCGCAGCGCCACCACCCGGCCGGTCCAGTAGGCCTCGTGCCCGAGGTCGACCTCGTAGAGATGCTCCTGGCCGTCCGGGTTCAGGGGGAAGGAGAGGGTGCGGTAGGGCGGGAAGTGGGGGTCCTGGGCGAGGCGCCAGGAGAGCGTGGCGAGGCTCGCGGTCCCCTTCGCACGCACCGTTAACCGGGCGATCCGCGCTGCGTCGAGGTCGACTTGGAACTGCACCGGCTCCGCTCCGAGGGTGCTCCCGGCCGGCAGTGCCACCGCGGCGGCGGGCGGCGGGGCGGCGAGGGTGCCGAGGCGGAGGAGGCCACGGGGAGCGGGATTGCAGGCGGTGAGGAGGAGAAGGAGGAGGGCGGCGAAGAGGCCCCTCACCCCCGGCCCCTCTCCCGGCCCGCCCGCCCGCACCGCCGGGAGAGGGGAGCGGAGTGAATAGGAAGCGCCGGGGCAGTGGCGGGTCTCCCCCTCTCCCGGTGGGAAGGGGGGGCGGTGGGGAGAGGGGGCCGGGGGGTGAGGGGCCCGGTCTCCGTCCGGCCGAGGGTGAGGGCCCCCCCTCAAGCCAACCCGCCGCGAATCCAGCAGCCCCCGAGGACCCGGGTACCCTGGTAGAAGACCGCCGCCTGGCCCGGGGCCACGCCGCGCTGCGGAGTGGCGAAGCGGACCTCCACCTCGCCCGCCCGGTTGCCGCCGAGCGGCCGGATCGTCGCGGCCACCCCGGGGTGGCGGGAGCGGATCTTGACCGTCGCCTCGACCTGCCCGGTCGGAGCGGGGCCGATCCAGTGCAGGCGCTCGCCTCGGAGGCCTGGAGCGGTCAGCTCCTCGTCCCGCCCCACCACCACCCGGTTCTCCTCGGGCTCGATGCGGAGGACGTAGAGCCGCTCGCCGGCCGCCACCTGAAGGCCGCGGCGCTGGCCCACGGTGTAGCGATAGTAGGGCTGTCCCTCCCCCAGCTCGGTTCCGGCGGTGTCGACCAGGCGGGCCGGAGCGGCGGCCACCGCCGCCGCGGCGCCGGAATAGCGGTCCGGCAGCTCCGCCACCTGCCCCTCGACGAACTCGCGGACGCCGCCGGAGACGAAGCAGACCTCCATGCTCTCCCCCTTCTCCGCCACCACCAGGCCGGCCTCGCGGGCCAGCGCCCGCACCTCCGGCTTGGTCTTCTCCCCCAGCGGGAAGATCGAGGCGGCGAGCTGCTCCTGGGTGAGCTCGAAGAGGTAGTAGCTCTGGTCCTTGTCGGTATCCACCGCGGTATGGAGCTCCGGACCGTCCGGTCCGTCGAGGATGCGGGCGTAGTGGCCGGTCGCTACCTTTTCCGCTCCCAGGGCACGGGCGCGGGCGTGAAGAAGGTCGAACTTGACCCAGGTGTTGCAGCGCACGCACGGGCTGGGGGTGCGGCCGGCCAGGTAGTCGGAGACGAACGGGTCGACCACGTGCTGGCGGAACTCCTCGTCCATCCGCAGGGTGTAATGGGGGATGCCCGCCTGCTGCGCCACCCGCCGCGCGTCGCCGAGGTCCAGGGCGCCGCAGCAGCGGCCGTGGGCGGACTCCTCCGAGCGATCCCAGAGGAGCATGGAGAGGCCGACCACGGGGTGGCCCTCCCGGGCGAGGAGCCAGGCGGTGACCGAGGAGTCGAGGCCGCCGCTCATCGCGACGGCGAGGAGGCCGGGGTCGCTCACCGCGTACCCCCCACGCCCACTGC
>DASQPA010000085.1:0-5684 GCA_035644215.1 Thermoanaerobaculia bacterium | reverse complement strand
TGCGGCGCCGCAACCGGGTGAAGACCTACGTCTCCGAGATGGTCGCCCAGCTGACCGGGGAGTGGGAGAGCTATCCGGGCCTCCGCCCGGCGGGGGAGCGCCTGCAGGTCCCCGTCCTCGCCGCGGGCCTCTGCCGGTACGTCGAGCACAACCAGGCCTACTACGATGAGATCGCGCGCCGCCTCGCAGCGAACGGCCAGACCGCGCTCGCCGTCGACTACGAGGACCTGTTCGGCGCCGGACCCGAGTCCGTGGAAGGGGTCCTCCGTTTCCTCGAAGTCGCGGTGGCGGAAGCGACCTTGCAAGGCGCGACCCGCAAGCAGAACCCCACCGACCTGCGCCAGCTCATCGCCAATTTCGACCAGCTCGCCGCCGCCTTGCAGGGGACGGAGCTGGAGGGCGAGCTGCACGCCCTCGATCTGTAAGGGGGAGCCCGGCGGGGCTCTGCCCCTACCTGCCCTGCCTCTCCTCTGCGGGCCGCCTCCTGTATAATTCCGCGCGCACTGGGTGGGGCGGCCGCGTGAGGTTCCTTGCCGGTTCCGGCTCCCTGTCGTACAGGTCTGCCCCAAGGAGATGAGATGACGGACATCAGTTCCCCGGTCGGGACGCGGACCGCGATCCGGCGCATGCTGAAGGAGCTGCCCGCGGCGTCCCCCTACGCGCCCACCGCGGAGGCCCTGAAGCGGGCCAACGAGCTGGGGGAGAAGCCGATCGCGGCGACCCTCCAGCGGTTCCTGTCGATGCCGCAGTCGACGATGATCCTCGCCAATCCCTCCCTCCACCAGCTTCCCGTCGACTGCCACGGCGCCCAGGTCAAGCTCGACATCCGCGGCTTCTCGATCCGCGGCATCGTCTCCGAGGACGAGATCGTGCGCGGGGCGGTCGGCCCGGTCGAGGTGATCTTCGCCGGCCTCTTCGGGCGGCGGCCGGAGCAGCGTACCGGGGAGAGGATCGACGAGGCCGCGGTTTTGGGCTGCCTGATCGACCGCCCCTTCCAGCGCGCCGTGGACCACCGGGTGGGCGAGGTCGCCGACTTCGTCGCCCGCTACCCCGGGCTGGGGCCGGAGGTCGCGATCCAGTACCTCTCCCCCCTGCGCAAGGCCGCCCGCAAGCAGAAGGGGCTCGCCGACCGGGGGTTGAACGACGAGCGCCGCCCGGGCGCCCTGTTGGTCGAGATGATCGCCACCCACATGGAGAACGTGGCGGTGGGCGGCCTCTCGATGTACGCCAATCGTCTCTGGATCGACCGGCCGGGCCTCGCCGCCGCCGACCTGGCGCGCGAGACCGCCGCCTTCGTCGCCGCCGAGCGGCGCCATCCCGACGGAGCGCGCGGCGCCTTCGCGATCAGCTACGGCCTCCTCCTCGGCCGTAGCCCCAGCGCCGTCGAGTGCCGCATCCTGGAGCGGATGGGGACCATCCAGACCCATCACGGCTCGGCCGGCTCGAACATGGTGGCCCGCTACCTGGCGACCCTCCACGCCTCTTCGGTCTCCGACTTCTTCGTCGCCGCCCAGATGGTGATGGACAGCGCCCGCCACTTCGGCGCCATCCACGACATGACGGCCTTCCTGCGGCGGCTGGAGCCACTGGCTCCCCCCGAGCGCGACGCCGAGATCCGCCGCGGTGTCCTGGGCGGCGGCCTCCCCACCTTCGGCCATCCCGAGATCACCGCCGCCGGCAGGAGCGGCGAGGTCGAGGCCGATCCGCGGCCGGCGATCTACGTCACCCCGGTCTTCGAGGCCCTCGACCGCGGCGAGCTCGCGCTCTCCGCCCACCAGCGGGAGCGGCTGGGCATCCTGCAGCGGATCTACCAGATCGCCTTCGTCGAAGGGGTGGTCAAGCGCGAGGGGCAGGAGCCGCTGCGGCTCACCCCCAACACCGACTTCGGGGCCTGGATCGTCCAGGAGGCCCTGGGCATCCGCGACCCCGACCGCACCTTCCTCACCTACGTCTTCCGCGGCTTCGGCTGGATGATGGACGCCCGCGAGCAACTCCTCCAGAAGATCATCCGGCCGGTGATCGCCCCCGACCCGCGGATCGTGCCCAAGTCGGCGGACGAGACCACCATCCCCGACCTCGTCGGGCGCTTCCACCAGCGCCTGGCCGAGGACGCTGCGGCGTTTCAGTCCCGGTAGGCGGCGCTGTAAGGAGAGGCGGCTCAGTGGGGACCGGCTCAGAGCGTGTGAAGAAATCGTCTCTGCCTGGGGTAGAGACGCTCCCAGGTCGTAACGATGCCGTGTCGGAGGCCACGGGGACCCGGGACGTCTCCGCCGGGGCAACGCCCTGGCGTGTTCCAGGCCCCAGACGGTGCCCAACCGGAGGCAACGCCAGAAGAGGGCGGGCGTGTATAGCGAGCGACCTCCTCCTGCGGAGACGTCCCGCGGTCCCCGTGGATGGAACGATATCGTTACGACCTGGGAGCGTCTCTACAAAGATCCCTCTCTTGCGGGGCATTTTTTCACAGCCCCTCAGCCCTGGGTCCGACCCATGGGATTCTCGGCCAACCGGTCCTGTGCTTGTGGACGATCGACCAAGCGATCCTGATATTCCTTCTGCACCTGCAGGTAGTGTTCAAAGAGCCGTTCGGGATCATGGCCAAAGCGGGCTGAGATGCGATGCCGAACCTCTCGAATCTCCTCGATCACCGGGTCACTCAGCATCTTGTTCATCGCTTCCTCCCAGCAGCTCCAAGGGCGTCACCAGCAACGGCACGATACAGGTCTAGGCAATTTCCAGGCCGGCCGACTCGATAGCAGGACGGAGGGCCGCGAAGAATCTGTCTCATTTGTACAGATCAGCCCAGGTCAGACGTCTATATAGTTCTATGCTCCGATAGTTCGCAGTCTATCCCGCCCCGGCCTCCGTTTGACCTGTCGGTGGTTCGTCTATTGGCGCCGTCTGTCTTGAGATCGACATTTCTGGGTTTGCCCTTGCCAAGCTTACCTATGGCGATACCTCTGTTGTATTTCTCGGTCGAGTCCTGGACAATACTAAGTGGATCTTGCCGAAAGGAAGGCCGATGAAGAGCTTAAGCATTGTGGGAGCGAGAGTTCCTCTGGGCATAGTGGCGTCTCTCGTTGCCTTCATGAGCTTCCCTGGCAGTGTCAGCCTTGCTGCTGACCAAAACCCACCAGCTCCGGCGCCTGCCGTGTCCCCGACAGCGCCGCCTGCGACGACGAACGCGAACCCAGCTCCTGCCCATCCACAGCCCGCAACACCCGTCCAGCGCGCTGCTGAGAGCCCAAAGCCGGGCGCTGCGCCAGCAGCCGAGCCAGCGGTCAGGCTGTACATGCCGGATGGCCAGCTCAAATCCCACTCGCTTCGGGTTTACGTGACGCGGGACATTCTACTCAGCCAGAACCCGCGGCTTCGGCTGCTGCGCAGCCACGCGGTCACTAAGAGAGCGGTCGATGAAACCGCGCTGGAAGAACCGGGGGTTGTCGCGCCAGGCCAGGAGTGGGAGGAAACCGAGAAAGGTCAAGAGGTCCGGCGCTCCGGGACACTCCTGATGTTCGACATCAGCAGGATGGACTTTGGCCAGCGGGCAATGCTACGGGTGATGCCGGTTGTGTCCTGGAAGGAGGGCGATACCGACCGCATCGCGGTCGGCTCCAAGGAGGTCAACGTGGGGAATGTCGTCGGCGCCGTCAGTTGGACCCTGGTTGTCGTGCTCTTGACGCTGGGGGTCGTAATTGGCCTGGCGTGGCGCAGTCAAAGCAGCCCACTCCAGTTTCTGACCGGCGTCGACGGCCACCTTTCTCTGGCCCAGACCCAGATCGCGTGCTGGACGGTCGCCGTGGGCAGCGTCGTCCTAGCCTACGGCCTCATCCGCCTGGAAATACCAGACATCCCCTCTTCCGTGCTTGTATTGATGGGCGCCTCGCTGACGACCGGCGGGGTTGCCTATTTCCAGGACGCGCAAAAACAGCAGGCGGCGGTCGCTGCGGGAGGGGCGCCTCCAGCCAAGCGCTCCTGGACGGTAGAGGACCTGGTCCGCGTTTTCACGGGGGGACAGGCGGGGGAGCTGTCGCTCTCTAAAGCGCAGATGCTGTTCTGGACCGCTCTTTTGCTCGTGCTCTTCGTCTCGAAGAGCATCCTCGACGGGGCGATATGGGAGGTCCCTTGGCCCCTCGTGGCTTTGATGGGATTCAGCCAGGCTGGCTACTTGGCCCCGAAGCTGGTGTCGCAGTCTTGAGCGGTCTCCCAGTCAGTGGGAGGTCTGCGAAGCCTTCCCTGGGCGCCACCCTGGGGTTCTAGAGCAGTCCTTCATGCCGCTCCGCGGCACCAACGACCATGAAAATGTCGCTGCGCGGCTATTTTCAGAACAGCGCTGGCGTCCCCGCTGGCCGGAACGTCGGCTGCAGGGCGGGCGGAACAGTCTCAGCCCCTTAACGGTACGCCGCCGCCTGAATCCCATAAAGCTCGGCGTACGCCCCGCCCGCCGCCATCAGTGCCTCGTGGGTCCCCACCTCGCGGACCCGGGCGCCGTCTAAAACCACGATGAGATCCGCCATGCGCACGGTCGAGAAGCGGTGCGAGACGAGGATCGTCACCCGGCCCTTGGTGGCACCATCGTCGCCACCGCCGTTCCGCGCCGCCGCCGCGAAGCGTTCGAAGAGGGCGTGCTCGGTCTCGGCGTCGAGGGCCGCGGTGGGCTCGTCGAGGACCAGGAGGAGGGGGGCTTCGCGCATGAAGCCGCGCGCCAGGGCGAGCTTCTGCCACTGGCCGAAGGAGAGCTCGACTCCCTCGGGCCAGGCGGCGCCGAGCTGGGTCGAAAGCCCCGCGGGCAGCCGCTCGACCACGTCGCCCGCGCCGCCGCGCAGGACGGCGGCGCCGACCGCGGGCTCGTCGTCCAGCCGCGGCAGGTCGCCCAGGCCGACGCTCTGGCGCACCAGGAGCTCGAAGCGGAAGAAGTCCTGGAACGCCCCGGCGAGGCGCCGACGCCAGCCGTCGGCGGGGAGGCGCGCCAAGTCCACCCCGTCCACCAGGATGCGCCCGGCGCTCGGGGTGTAGAGGCGGCAGAGGAGCTTGACCAGGGTGCTCTTCCCGGCCCCGTTCTCGCCGACGACGGCGACGACGGCGCCGGCCGGCAGGGTGAGGGAGACGTCGTCGAGCACCCGTCGTTCGGTCCCCGGGTAGGCGAAGGAGACGTGCTCGAAGCGGATGCCCTCGGTCAGCCGTTCTGGGACCGGCGGCGCCGACGCGGCATGGCCCGGCTCGGCGAGCGAGGCGGCGTAGTCCTCCAGCCAGGCCAGGCGGCGGGAGCCGTCGAGCCAGATGCCGCGGAGGAAGCCGATCTCGCCCACCGTCGCCCCAATATAGGCGGAGAGCCGCGCCCCCGCGGCGAGGACGAGGAGGACGTTGCCGGCCGCTCTCGCTCCGACTCCTGCTCCCGGAGTCATTGCGACGAGCGCCACCGCGCCGACGTAGGCGGCGCCGAAGACCGCCCAGGCGAGCGTGTGCCAGAGCGCCGAGCCCCAGCGCGCCTGGGCCACTGGCCCGTACCAGCGCTCCCACGCCGCCCGGCGCCGGGCGACCAGGCGGTCGCCGATCCGGGTGACCCGCACCTCTTTGCCCGGCGGCGCCGTGGTGGCGAGGTCGAAGAGGTGCCGCGCCAGGCGGTTGGCAGGGGCGCCGCGCTGCTCGGCGGCGCGCTCGATTCCGGGCCGCCAGGCGGAGGCGAG
>DASQPA010000084.1:0-2450 GCA_035644215.1 Thermoanaerobaculia bacterium | reverse complement strand
CCGGGTTGGACGGGGCGGGAGCGACCGCGCGGAGGAGGTGGTCGGGGCTCCCGGTGAGGGCGAGGCTCCAGTGGAGGCCGGAATCGGTGCTCTTGTAGAGGCCGAGCAGCCAGATCGCCCAGACGGTTCCGGGCGCCCCGGGGCTCACGGCAAGATGGGAGCCTTCCCGGATCTCGGGCGCCTTGGTCCAGGTCTGGCCGCCGTCGGCCGAGCGGTAGACGCCCCCTCCGTCCGCCGTTCCCACCGGGGTCGTCGGCGAGGCCAGGAAGAGGACCTGCGGGTCGACCGGGTCGACGGCGAGGTCGGTGGCGTCGACACCCGCGGTCGGGTGGGGGCTCTGGGGAAAGGGGAGCGGCGTCCAGGTGGCGCCGCCGTCCGTCGTCTTCCAGACGATGTGCGGGTCTTCTCCGAAGGGGAAGGCGGTGCCGACGTAGACGGTGTCCGGATCGCTCGGGTCGACGGCCAGCGAGAGGACCTGTTGGAGGTCCAGGACCTTCACCCAGCTGGCGCCGTTGTCGCGGCTGCGATGGACACCGTCGTTGGCGGCGGCGAAGAGCGTGCCCGGCCGGCCGAAGGCGAGGCTCCAGATCGACGTGTTGACGAGGCCCTTGCCCGCCCGGCTCCAGGTGGCGCCGCCGTCGGTGCTGCGGAAGAGGTCGGTCAGGTTGTCGGCGGCGAGGAGCGGCCCGGCGGGGCTGATGGCCAGGGCGTAGACGGTCGAGAGGCCGCTCGGCAGGCCGCCCCCCTGGATCGGCTGCCAGGTCGCGCCGTCATTCGTCGTCTTGTCGATCGCGAACCGAGCCCCGGCCACGGTGGCCGAGGTGTACACGTAGGCAGTCGCCGGGTCGTGCGGGTCGAAGACGATCCCCAGCTCGACGTCGTCGAAATAGGGTTCCCAGGTCAAGCCCCGGTTGCGGCTGCGCTGGACGACGCCGCGCAGGACGTAGACGGTCCCCGAGCGCCGGGGATCGACGACGATCCGGTCGGGGGTCGAGCGGTTGCGGCGCGCCCAGTGCCGGCCGCCGTCCTCACTGACCCAGAAGCCGAAACCGCTGCTGCCGGAAAGGCCGGCGTAGAGGAGGCGCGGGTCCGTCGCGTCGACCGCCAGCGACCTTGCGGTGTAGAACTTGGGCAGGCCGCGCCCGGCAACGGCTTGCCAGGTGGTCCCGCTGTCGACGCTCTGGAAGATGCCTACGTCCGAGCCGGCATAGACGCGGGCCGGGTCGGAGGCGACCGGGGCCACGGCCCACACCTTGCTCCCCGGGACGGCGAGGGTGCTCCAGCTCCGCCCGCCGTTTTCGCTGCGCAGCATCGGCCCCTCCTCGTACCGCCCATAGATCAGCCGGCTGAGCCGGGGATGGACGACCAGCTCGGCGACGCGCGGCGAGGTCAACCCGGCGCTCCGCGTCTGCCAGGTCACCCCCCCGTCGACGCTCTTCGCGATCCCACCGCCCTCCATCCCGGCATAGGCGACGTCCGGCTGCTGTGGATCGAAGGCCACGGTGTTCACCCACGCCGGCCCGTCCGGTCCCAGGGGCGTCCATTCGAGTAGGCCGGCCGCAGCGGGCGAGGCGGGGAGGAGGACGAGGAGAGCGAGAAGGGGGAGCCGGGGGCGCATGGTGAGGAAGCATAGCGTAAGGGGGTACAAACCGCCGCCGCCGCCGAGATCCCGGGAAACGTCTGATATTCTTGAACGCTCAGTGACTTGCCAACGCTCGGTCGGTGAGGCGCCGCGGCGGACACTCCCTTCTCATGGCCCACACCGAACGGCATCGTACGTCGCACATCGGCTGGCTCCGCGCCGCCGTGCTGGGGGCCAATGACGGTCTCATCTCGACCAGCAGCCTGGTGGTCGGCGTCGCGGCGGCCCAGACCGCTCGGGAGCCGGTCCTCCTCGCTGCCCTGGCGGGGCTGGTCGCGGGTGCTCTCTCCATGGCGGCCGGCGAATACGTCTCGGTCAGCTCGCAGGCCGATACCGAACAGGCCGATCTGGCCCGCGAGCGGGGCGAGCTCGCCGCCGACCCGGAGCTCGAGCGGGCCGAGTTGGCCGGGATCTACGAGGCTCGCGGGTTGACTCCCAAGCTCGCCGACGAGGTGGCTCGGCAGCTCATGGCCCATGACGCCCTGGGCGCCCACGCCCGCGATGAGCTCGGGATGTCGGAGATCACCCGGGCTCGCCCCCTCCAAGCCGCCCTGGCCTCGGCGGCTGCCTTCGCGGCCGGGGCGGCCCCGCCGGTCCTCTTGGTCGTGTTACTTCCGTTGGCCCACCTCAACGCGTTCGTGGTCGCCAGCTCCCTGCTCCTGCTCGCCGTCCTCGGGGCCGTGGCGGCGCGCCTGGGCGGGGCCCCGCTCCTTCGAGGAGCAGCAAGGGTCACCTTCTGGGGAGCGGTGGCCATGGGTTGCAGCGCGCTGGTCGGCCACCTTTTCGGTGCGGTGGTCTGAGAGGCTCT
>DASQPA010000083.1:0-24252 GCA_035644215.1 Thermoanaerobaculia bacterium | reverse complement strand
CGTTTCTCGGCCTCGGCTTCGAGCTGCTCGACGGGGCAGGGGAGGAGGGCCAGGCGACCCTTCTGCAGCTGAAGGAGGAGGAGGTCCATCTCGCGGCCGCGCAGGCGCGCGTCGCCGGAGAAAGCCTCTCCCAGGGGGGTGCGGCCGTCGAAGCGGGCGTAGAAGTCGCGCGCCCGGGCGGGCATCCGCTTCTGCTCGTCGTCGGTCGGCTCGGCCACCCAGATCGGATAGACCCGCTCCAGGAGGTCGAGCGGAATCGCCATGTGCCGGCGGGCGACCAACACCTGCTCCTCGGTCGCCTGCTCCAGCATGAGGTCGTAGACCGACATCTCGTGGGTGCTGCTCCCCCATTCCTCGCCCACCTCCCCGATGTCCAGGACGTTCTTCACGCAGAGCTGGAAGGCGGCCTCCAGGAAGCGGAAGTAGGAGCCGCGCAGCTCTTTGTAGAGGTCGGCGAGCGACTTGCGTCCGTCGACCGCCTGGGCGATCCGCTGTGGGAGGGGCGAGAGGCCCTTGCCCGGCCAGACCTTGCCGCGCGCCAGGACCACGTTGTCGTGCACGAGGACGCGGCGCAGGCGCCGGTACTCGTCGAGCCAGCGCGATCCCTCCATGGCGAGCCCCACGGTGTGGATCGGCTCGGGCAGGATCTCCTCCTCGGGCGGCATCTCCGCCTGGAAGTAGAAGACCCCGCGCTCCCAGAGGAAGAGGTCGCAGACCGAGTCCTCGATCTGCTGGCGAAGGGTGGTCTGGATCACCTCGGGGGTGAGGAAGCCGAGCTCGGAGAGGGTCTCCCCCAAACGGCGGCCGTGGACCGTGCAGTGGGAGAGGGCCTGGAAGAGCTTCTCCTGGTCGAGGTAGCCGTTCAAGAGCAGGTACTGGCCGTAGAACTCGGCCGGATCGGTCGACATGCAGGCGACGATCTCGCCGTTATAGAAGTAGACCCGCTTCTCGCGGTCGCTCCGGCGCACCACCAGAGCCCCCGTCCGGCGGTCGTTCTTCGCCCACTGCAGGAGGTCTCCCGGGGGGAAGGCGGCAAGTCTTCCAGAAAATTCCATGGCGTTGATCGGAGCATTCTAACGCAAAAAGGGGGGCCTTCCGGCCCCCCTTTTCCCGCGTCTGCGACGGGCGGGTCTACTTACTGGACGTTCAAGGTGAAGTCGTCGACGACGAAAGAGGTCTGGAGAGAGGAGTCCTCCGTGCCGACCAGGAAGACCTGGACGGTCTGCCCCTTGAAGGAGGTCACGTCGAAGGTCCTCTGCAGGTAGCCCGTGTTGTGGTTCAGGTTGGAGAAGGTGGCGAGGGTCGAGAGCACGGTGCCCGACGTGTTGCGGATCTGCACCTTCAGGGTATCGAACGCGGTGGTGGTGGTCGTCTCGGCGGTGTCGATGTGGAGCCAGAAGGCGAGGGTCGCGGTGGTGATGGTCGAGGGGATCGTCACCGTCTGGAGGATGCTGTCGGTGTGGGTCGTGCCGTAGCCGTCGAGCCAGGCGTCCCAGGACCCGGAGTGCGGCGGCTCCGACGCGGAGTTGTTGATGACGCCCGCGGTCACCGTCCAGGGCGCCGGGTTGGCCGAGCCGTTTTCAAAGCCGGGGTTGCCGAGCAGCTGGGTGGTCGTGCCGGTGGTGACCGTCAGGGTGACGGTCGCGGTGCGGGTAAGGCCGCCGCCGGTGCCGGTGAAGGTGACGGTGTAAACCCCCGGTGTCGTGGTCGAGGCCACGGTGAAGGTCGCCGTCGAGCTACCCGCGCCGGGTGCGGGGATCGTGGACGTCGACAAGGAAACGGTGACGCCGGCGGGCTGGCCGGAAGCCGAGAGCGCGATGGCGGAATTGAAGCCGCCGGAGATCGTGGTGGTGAGCGTCGAGCTCCCCGAGCCGCCCTGCGCGATCGAGAGCGCGGTCGGCGACGCCGTGAGCGTGAAGTTGGGAGTCGGGGTGCTGGTCACCGTCAGGTTGACCGTGGCGGTATGGGTGACGCCGCCGCCGGTGCCCGTGATGGTGATCGTCGAGGTCCCCACGGTGGCGGTTCCGGCCACGGTGAGGGTCATCGTCGAAGAACCGGAGCCGGGAGCGGCGATCGAGGATGGGCTGAAGGAAGCGGTCACGCCGGACGGCAGGCCGGAGGCCGAGAGCGCGATCGCGGAGTTGAAGCCGCCGGAGATCGTGGTGGTTAGCGTCGAGCTGCCCGAGCCGCCCTGCGCGATCGAGAGCGAGGTGGGCGAGGCGGCGAGCGTGAAGTCGGGGGTGGCGGTGGTGCCGTCGGAAATGGTGGCCGTCCAGATCTCCTCCTTGCCGCCGCTCCTGCGGTCCGTCCAGGAGGGGAAGAAGAGGCCGTTGCGGCCGGAGAGCGAGTTGTAGTCGCCGTACTGGTTGCCGGAATCGGCACCGGCGACGGTCTCGTCGGTCTGCGCGGTGGTCACCCGGAAGGGCGCGCTCCAGGTCACGCCGTCGTCGACCGAGCTCTGATAGAAAACGTCGGTCTTCAAGCGGTTCACATCGTTGACCGTATCGTAATAGATGACCGAGACCTTGCCGCTGGTGTCGTCGACGGTCAGCGCCTGGGCGAACTGATCGTTTTTCGACGCCTGATTGTTGAGCATCACCGGCGTCGACCAGGTCGTGCCGCCGTTGGTCGAACGCGAGACCCAGATGCGGGTCTTGCAGGTCGAGGCGGTATTGGAGCCAGGGGCGTTGGCCGGGGTGTTGCACCCGGTCGCCCCGGTCATGTCCGTCCACGAGGCGTAGACGTTGTTCTTCGTGCCGTTTTTGAACGCGCTGGCCGAGACGTAGAGGAGCGGGATCCGGCTCGCCATCGCCGGCACCGAGATCTCGAACGAGCCGAAGGTGGTGGCGAGGCGGGTCGGCGTGGAATAGGAGACGCCGCCGTTGGTCGATTTGACGAGGTAGATTCCCTGGCTGCCGGTATCGGGCCAGAGGCCGAAGACGTCGCCCGCGCTATTGGTCTTGACGTCGGCGCCGATGCCGGTGCCGGTCGTCTCGGCGCCGCTCACCTGGATGGCGGTCTGCCAGGCGCCCGCCGGGCCGGTGCGCCGGTTCATGAACACCGGGTTGCCGTTGTGCCAGATGGCGTAGAGGTTGTCCTTGAAGGTCGAGGTCGTGCTGTGGTCGGCCCAGATCATCTGTTTGTCGGTCGAGGTCTGGGTACCGGAGAAGGTGTTGTCGAAGGTCCAGGTCGCCCCGTTGTTGGTCGACTTGTAGGAGCGCATTTTCAGCACGGTGCCGGCGGAGTTGATGCCGATCGTCGTCGACCAGGCGGTGCCGTCCGAGGTCCATTCGACGGTGGGGTCGGAATGGAAGGCGTCGCCGGTGACGAGCGGCAAGTTGGTCTGGCCCCAGGTCGCGCCGCCGTTGGTCGAGAAGAACATCGCCTGCATGCCGCTGGCGCTGATGTTGTTCGAGGCGGAAATGATCTTGGTGGGGTCGAAGAAGTTGATCCGGATGTCGGACTCACTGCGCGAGCTGGTCTGGGAACCCGAGATCCGCTCCTCGCCGGTCTCGCTCGCCGCCCGGGTCAGGGTGGACTTCTCAGGATTGCCGGGCTGCAGGTTCTGGTGGGTGACCATCCACTCGTGGACCTCGTGCAGGACGAGCGGATAGCCGCCGGTGGGATCTTTGGGAGAATAGGTCCCCTCGGGGTGGGCCTTGCGCCAGATGACGCGCAGCCAGAGGGGAATGTTGAGCTTGTCCTTCGCCTCTTCCGGCCGCAGCATCTTGAAGTCCTGGTTGGCCGCGATCAGCCTTTCGAGAGCGGTGCCAGGCGCAACATGGTCGCGCGTCAGCTGGGTGGTGACGTCCGGCCAGGTCACGACCTGGGCCCGGGCCGACCGGATGGGGAGACCGAACAGGGACAGCAACAGCAGTGGAATGAGCAACGCCTTGCGCATGCAACTCCTCCAAGGTGTCGAAGGCCTGGCCGCGTCATGCTGCCGGGCTGACACCGCATTACCGCTGGATAGCTAGGCCGGGCACGTCAGGGGCTTGCCGCGCGCAACTCCCCAATGCCTTTCACCTATAGAAGAGGAGGTGTCCCAGAGAGGTAAAGGTGAGCCGGAAGAAGCGCAGTAAAACGGTGATCGCGCAGAATTTTCACTGACACCTGGGCACACATCTCCCAAACGCGGAAAATCACTCTTCCGTCAAGTCGACACCGGGCTCTATGCCGTCGCTCCTACGATTTCTGCCTCTTTACAGCGCCTCGCCTCCACTTCTGCGACGCCGCACTGGCGCCGGGCCACGGAATCCGATAAAAAGTGCCGGGCGGTGGCGGGCATACCCGACCGTGCATGCACGGAAGAGGAGTGGTATCTCCGCCATCCGCCCGACGAAGAGCCCGGCCGGGGCCAAACGGCCGGGCTCCGACTCCATTCCATCGTCCTTTCATCCGTTCTCCGGAGCCTTCAGAACAGGTAGCGCACCCGGCCCGCCAAGGTCCGCGGCGGGATCACGTGGGTGCCGCCGAAGACCGACTGGAAGTTGTAGAGCCCCTTCTCGTCAGCCGCGTTCAGGAGATCGAGCTGGACCTCGAAGGGCAGCCCGTACTGCCGGAGCCGGGCGCCGAGCGACAGGTTCCAGACCGTCCGCGGCTTGACCCGCTGCGGGTCCTCGTTGAACCGGATGTAAGGCGCCGCGTAAGCGGTGTCCGAGCTCCCGAGGACGTCCTCAATGGTCCCGGCGTCGGTCACCAGGCCGGAGTCGTAGCGCTCGGTCACGCCGACCCAGAAGCCGCTTCGCGGGATGTCCCAGAAGAGGCCCAGCTGCTCCTGGAGGTCCTGGTCGTGGTCGATGAGGAAGGGCCCGGCGGTGATGCTGTCGAGAGCCCCGGCGTCGAGGAAAAGACCGCCGACGAAGGGTGGGTCATAGATCGCCTTCACGTGTCCCACGGAGAGATAGCCGCGGAGTCCCTGGGCGGGGCCGAAGTCGAGCCGCGCGTTCCAGCCGGAGAGGTCGCCGCCCTTGAAGTTCAGGGGGAAGACGATGCCGGTGTTGAAGAACTGGTCCTGGTCGGCGGCGTTGTCAACTTTGCGCTTCCAGTAGGAGATGTCGAGCCGCAGGTTCGCGCCGAGCCCCTGCTGGAGGCCGGCGGTGTAGGCGTTGTGTTTCTCCGAGGGATTGGTCAGACGGCCGAATCCCAGCTGCCGCGACTCCTGGACCTCGGGGGGGACGAGCGACCCCGCCGCGTCCGAGGACGAGAGCAGGATGTTCTCGTACTCCGGGGTGATGAACATCCGATCGTAGGAGGCGCGGAGAACGGTCTTGGTCGCCGGGACATAGTAGGCGAGGCCCAGGCGCGGCCCGACCAGAGTTTCGGTGTCGAACAGGTGGTTATGGTCGTAGCGCACCCCGGCGTTGATCGTGAGATTGCCGAGCTTGGCCGTGTCCTGGGCGTAGAGGGCGCCGTAGGTGCCGGTCTTCGCGCCCGAGAAGACGAAGGGCGTTCCGCCGCGGGTCAGGTCGTAGGGCGCGAGGTTGGGATTGAAGCCGTCGGCTTCCGGGTCGTTCAAGCCCGGGTCGGTGATGCCGAAGCTGAAGGTCTCGCGGAGGGGGAAACGCTTCCACTGCCCCCCCACCTTGATCTCGTTGTCGCCGAACGCCCGCGAAATGGAGAGGTTCACCCCCTGGTTGCCTAGCGACCGGTTCTGTTGGGCGGTGACCGGCGTGTCGCCGGCCGAGGGGAGGAGCTGCAGCCGGTTGTCGCGACCGTAGACCTGCGCTTCGAAGACGGAGCTCGAACCGATGACGTGCTGGTAGCCGAGGTTCAGGTTCCAGTCCTTCGACGAGACCCGCTGGTCCTGGCCGGCCGCCTGCTGGGACGGCAGGTTGGTGACGTCGCGATCGGTCTTCCCGCCGTTCGCGGTCAGACGCAGGGAGTTGGAGCTGTCCGGCGCCAGGTCGTAGCGCAGGAACCCGCGCCGGGTGGTGCCGTGGTTGTGGAAGTTGTCGAACGAGACCGGGTCGAGGAAGCGGTCCCCCTGCGAGCCATCCAGGTCGACGAAGAGGCCGTAGCGCGAGGACCCCCAGCCGGCCGCGACCCCACCTTCCATGGTGGAGAAGCGGGAGCCGCCGATCGTGACGTCGCCGTGAAAGCCGGGTTGGCCGAGGGCGGAGCGGGTGGTTAGGTTGATCACCCCGTACGCCTTCTCCCCGTACTCGGCGGGCGTGCCGCCGGTGACGATCTCGATCCCCTCGGCGATCGCCGGGTTGAGCGAGTTGGAGAAGGTGATGCCAACCTGGTCGCCGATCGGCTGGCCGTCGATCACCAGGAGCTGCTGCGAGTGGCCGCCCTGGAAGTGATAGCGGCCGTTCTCGTCCTGGCTGAAGCCGGGGGCCGAAAGCACGATCGACTCGAAGGCGCGCGAGGCGACCGCGGCGGGGAAGCGGCGCACCAGCGACTTGTCGATGTCGGTGTGGGTCGAGGAGTCGGCCGTCTCCAGCGCCACCGCCTCCTTCTCGGCGGTCACCGTGGTGCTCTCCGCGAAGCCGGCGACGAGGTCCAGGTTGCGCTCGACAGGGATGTTGCCGCGCACGTCGACGTCGGCGTGCGCCTCGCGGAAGCCTTCGAGGTCGGCCCGCAGATGGTAGGGATTGTCGGGGACGTTGGTGAAGCGGAAACCGCCGTCCTTGTCCGACGTCGCGGTCTGCGAGTAGCCGGTGAGGTCGTTCGCCAGGGTGACGGTCACCCCCGGCAGGGGCTGGTGATCGGGTCCCAGAATGCGACCGCGGACCTGTCCGGCCCAGGCGGTGGAAGCAAAGAGAAAGAGGGCGAGAGCGAAGCCGCAGGCGTACCCGCGCGGCGCCCTCCCCGAAAAGGGGTCGGAAATCATAGTTCCTCCGAGAGTCGGACGTTCGAGCCCACGCCGGAGCGCGGGCGCCTTTGAGCTCGTGGACCCGTGGGCTGCACGGGTTGCCGGCCCTCACGCGGGGCGGCAGGGAGTTGAGCGCAGGCGGAACGTCAGACGAGCGGAGGGGAACGGCCGCCGATCCAGTGGGCGGAGGGATCGGAGGGATGGAGGTCGGGCGCGAGCGGCAGGCGGAAGCTGCCGGTCTCGACGTGCAGCATCACCGCGCGGGCCAGCTGAGTGCCGCGGGTGGCCAGGCTGTGCAGGCAGGCCGGGCAGCTCGGGCGCTCCGCCTCGTCGCCCGCCTCGATGTGGTGCGGCAGGTTGGGGTGGGCGGCCGCGGGAGTGAAGCGGGTCGCCGCTCCGAGGCCCTCGTACGAGGCCGCCCGGGCGCCGTGGTTGTGGACCTCGACCCCGCCGGTCAGCAGGGACAGGAGTACGAAGGCCGCCGCGGCCAGCTTCCACAGCGGCCGTTGGCGGGAGGCACGGGAAGTGCGGATCTCGTCCACGATCGACGATAGTAGCAGAGTCCCGCTCGATCGCGCTGCAGGGTTCGTCGTCTTCGCTTACGGCGGCTTCTCACCATGCCGTCCGGCGCCCGCCGCGAAGCGGGCCGCGCCGCTCGCCGACTCGCCCGAGTGGAAGGTCTCGGCGCCCAGGGCGTGCTCATTCGCCAGCGCGGCGACCTCGTCCAAGGACCACTGCTCCAGAGCCGAGCGCCGGTCGGAGCGCAGGCAGCGCTGCGGCAGCGCCGCCAGCTCCTGGGCCAGCGCGACGGCGGTCGCGAGCGCGGCGCCGGGCGCACAGACGCGGTTGGCCAGGCCGATGCGCTCGGCCTCGGTCCCGGAGATCCCGCGGCCGGTAAGAATAAGATCGAGCGCGCGCGACTGGCCGATGAGCCGCGGCAATCGCACCGTGCCACCGTCGACGAGCGGCACGCCCCAGCGGCGGCAGTAGACGCCGAAGGTGGCGTTTTCGGCGGCGACGCGCAGGTCGCACCACAGCGCCAGCTCCAAACCGCCGGCGACCGCGTGGCCCTCGACCGCGGCGATCACCGGTTTGTCGAGTTGCAGCCGCGTCGGCCCCATCGGACCGTCGCCGTCGGGTGCCAGGCGGTTGCCGCGTCCCAGGGCGATCGCTTGAAGGTCGGCGCCGGAGCAGAAGGTGCCGCCCGCGCCGGTCAAGACGGCAACGGCGCGCGCCGGGTCGGCATCGAAAGCCCGGAAGGCCTCCGCGAGAGCGGCGGCGGTGGGAGCGTCGACAGCGTTGCGCACCGTTGGTCGATCGAGGGTCACGATGCTTACCGGGCCATCGTGCTCCACCCGCACCGGAGGGGCGTCCTGCATAGGGGGCATCTTACACGCCCCCTAGGCCCCATGGGCGCTAACGTAGTGCCCGCGCAGGGCAGGCTCTGCCCCTACCTTGCCCTGCTGCTACCTTCATCTCTCTCCAGCCACTTCGCGTTCTCGGAGCGAACGGTCCGAGGCAGGGCAGCGTAGGGGCCGAGCCCCTGTGCCTGCCCTGCCCTCACGCGCGGGACGCCGCGGTCGCCATGCTATTCTTGTTTCCAGGTTAGGGTATCGCCAATGAGTATCGCTTCGCTGAAATCCGCATCCCCCGAGAGGCGCGAAATCGTTCCTCTCACGGTGGGGCAGTATCACAGCATGATCGAGGCGGGAATCCTGGCAGAGGGGGAGCCCATCGAGCTCCTGGACGGGCTGCTGGTCCGCAGGAGCCGAGGGGAGGGCATGACCACCAATCCGCTGCACTCGCTGGCGGTAAGCAAGCTGAACATGCGGGTCGTGGCAGGCCTCGCCGGCCTGCCCTGCCATGTCCGGGTCCAGAGCCCCATTACCCTGCCGCCCCGCGACGAGCCCGAACCGGATCTCGCGCTCATCCGGGGCTTGCCGGCGGATTTCGCCCTCCAGTATCCCGGCCCGGCGGACGTGACCTGCGTGATCGAGGTGGCCGGCAGCTCCCTCGAGCGCGACCGCACGATCAAGCAGCGGATCTACGCGACCGCCGGCATCTCGCAGTACGTCATCGTCAACCTGGTCCACTCCCGGGTCGAGGTCTTCGGAGAGCCGGACTCGGCGCAAGGTCGGTATCGCCAGCGGACGGAGCGCTCGGGGGAGGAGGGGATCGCTCTTCTGCTGCCGGAGAGTCGCCGGCTGGTGATCTCCGCCGCGGACTGCCTGCCGTAGGTATCTCACGCGCCCTGAAGACACACCCATTATCATCTGTCATGCCGTTTCCTGCGCCTACAGACACCAGTCGTAGAGCACAGCGCTACTCGTTCCCTCTTGGAGGTCGCAGATGCTGTTCAGGTATAACAGCCTGATTCGCGGTTTGCGGTTGCGAGATACCAACTCCGTCACGATTTCCGAGCTTCGGAACAAAGAGCGTTATGTTCTTTTACTTCGGACGTTGACAGACGATGACACTATCCGTGGAAGAGAGCCGAACGATCACCTATCTATCGCTACCCTCGAGGCTGATCTAGAGATCTGCACTCTTCTTGCCGGCGGTGCCGATGCATTAGCCGTGAGGGAACAAGGCTTTGAGGTGCTTCGCATGCTCGGCGAGTTTACAGAACGAAGCCTTCGGCTATTACTGTGGAGGACCGGCAGCCCAGAACCCTCGGACCCCATACGCCTTTCCCTCTCGCTTCATGGTCTGAGACCGGCGAGACATGGAAGCCGCTGGATAGAGGAATATCGCTAAACACTATAGTAGGCCCTACAATCACGTTAGTAGATCAGACTTTAGCCGATGAGGTGTCAGCGGCGCTCGCCACCGGCCTCTCGGAACCGCTTGGCCATGAATTGTTGCGGGAAGCATGGCAGCACTACAAGACTGCGCCACGTAGTGCGTTGGTCATTGTCGTGGCAGCCGCCGAAATCTCCTTCAAATACTATGCAAGATCCCTGGCCCCAAAAGCTCAATGGCTCATAGACGAACTGCAAGCTCCACCGCTTGACAAGATGCTCAAAGAATTCCTGCCGCTTCTTGACCTTAAGCTACTCGTCAACGGTAAGGCGCTAATACCATCGAGATTAAGCAAGACTTTGAAGCGAGGCATTGAACTAAAAAATATGACCGTCCACCGCGCTGCGCAGGTAAAAATAGAGTGGCGGGAGGTCCTGGAAATCCTGGAAGGTGTCAGGGACTTGCTGTATCTACTGGATGTTTATTGTGGCGGGCAGCGATGGGCCTATGATATTAGGCCACACAATAGTCGTACCCTTCTTAGAAATCAGAAAAAGAGTGTGTAGCCTTGTCGCTCTCTACAGTCGAGGACACTCGATGGTATTCTTCTTCATCCTGACCTTGGCAGCTGGAGAAGAAAAAGTGTAATAAGCGCGTAAGCTCCCCCTCCCAGGTTCTTCGCTCCCGTGTGCCTACGCGCAGTGACCGCGCACCTGCACGCAGCGACCGTGTACCTGCACGCGACGATCGCGCGCCCGTACGCGGTATCTGGGTGCAGGCACGCCATCACCGCGCGCCGGTACGCGGTGACCCCGCGCAGGGACGCAAGGACCGTGCACCTGCACGCGATGCCTGTGCGCCTGCACGCCATGACTGTGTACAGGGACGCAGGGACTGCGCGCCTGTACGCAAGGTCCGTGCGCCTGTACACGATCACCGTGTGACTGCACGCGATGACTGCGCGCCTGTACGCAGAGGCCGTGTGCAGGGCTCCTGCCAGGGTCCAGTACACCCTGAGAGAAAGGAGCGGAGCACGTAGGAGATATATCGCCGCCTGCCGCGGGGGAGGTTGGGAAAGGGGGGAGGGACCCCCCGCCCGGCCAGCGAGCGCGGTAAGTTAGCGCCTATGGGGCCAGGAGGTGGGGGCACGTCTTCCTCCCCCCCTCCCCCCGCCCTGTGGTACCTTTCCGCCTCAGTCGGTTCTGTCCCTTTTAGGAGGTCCGAGATGAAGCTGCTCCGCTGCTGTCTCCTCCCCCTCGCGCTGCTCCTTGCGGCGTTTCCCCTCATTGCCCAGACCACCGGCAGCATCGTGGGCCGGGCGACCGATGAGGCCGGGGCGGGTCTGCCCGGGGTTCTCGTCGAGGCGACCGGGCCGGCGCTCCAGGGGTCGCGCACCGCGATCACCGACGTCAAGGGGGTGTACCGGCTGACCCTCCTCCCCCCCGGCCAGTATGGAGTGAGCTTCAACCTCCAGGGGTTCGGGCCGGAGGCGCGCAAGGGGATCACCGTCAGCCTCGACCGTGACACCACCCTCGACGCCGTGCTCAAGCCGCGGGCCAGCGAGGAGATCACCGTCGTCGGCGAGGCGCCGGTCATCGACACCACGACGACCAGCCTGGGCACCAGCCTGGACGCCAAGACCGTCCAGGCGCTCCCCACCGGCCGCAACTACTCCTCGGTGGTGCAGATCACCCCCGGGGTCTCCTCCGACGCCAACCCCGACAACAAGGACCAGTCGACGATCGCCGTCTACGGCTCCTCGGGGGCCGAGAACTCGTACTACATCGACGGGGTCAACACCACCAACGTCGAGTACGGCTTCCAGGGCAAGGAGCTCAACTTCGAGTTCATCGAGGCGATCGACGTCAAGACCGGCGGCTACGAGGCCGAGTACGGGCGGGCGACCGGCGGGGTGGTCAACGTGATCACCAAGTCGGGCGGCAACGCCTTCCATGGCGACGTCTTCGGCTACCACGACAGCGACTCGCTCCAATCGAAAGCCGAGCGGGTGGTGTCGCTCGGCGGCACCCAGACCGGGTATACCAAGGAGGACTACGGTCTCGACCTCGGCGGCTACCTGGTCAAGGACAAGCTCTGGTTCTTCGGCGCCTACGACCGGGTGACCAACAATCTCAAGAACTCTCTCATCGTGAAGCAGACCGGCCAGGTGATCAACACCGAGACCGGCAGCAAGCGCAACCTGGGGGCCGGCAAGCTCACCTTCCGCGCCACCGAGAGCCAGTCGCTCGTCGCCAGCTTCTTCCAGGACCCGCGCACCGACACCGGAGCGATCAACGACGCCGGACACTCGCTGTACGGCAATCCCTCGACCTACCTCGGACAGCAGGGCTTCGGCGGCAAGGACTACGCCCTGCGCTACCAGGGGATCGTGGGCGCCGACTGGGTGCTCGCCGGCCAGGTGGCGCGCCACCAGGAGCAGAACTCGGTGGGCCCGGCGAGCTCGACCGGCGACACCATCCAGTTCCGCGACCTGCCGAACGACTCCTTCCAGACCGGCGGCTTCGGCCTGATCCAGGACAAGAGCTTCAAGCGCGATTTCGGCGGGGTCTCCGCCACCCACTTCCTGGGCGGCCATGAGCTCAAGGTGGGGATCGAGTACGAGAAGGAGCAGGCCGAGGTGGTGAAGCGCGAGTCGGGCGGCCAGGAGGTGGACGTCCTCGCCAACAACGTCCATCCGGACCAGCCCATCTACCGCCACAACTACTGGACGACCCCGACCGCGACACCCGACAACGCCCCGCTCTCGGCGTTGAACGCCAGCCCCGAGCACAAGGTCACCTCCCTCTACATCCAGGACCGCTGGGCGGTGCTGCCGAACTTCACCCTGAGCTTGGGCCTCCGCTGGGACCGCCAGCAGATCATCGATGCCGCGGGCACCCAGCAGATCGACTTGAAGAAGGAGTACGCGCCGCGGCTCGGCTTCATCTGGGACCCCTCGAACGACCACAAGACCAAGGTCTTCGGCTCGGCCGGACGGTTCTACGAGCAGCTGCCGATGGACCTCGTCATCCGCTCCTACTCCTTCGAGCGGCAACCGCGCATCATCAACTTCTCGCCGACCGACAACCACCCGGACCCCAACGCCGAGAACGACTTGGGCACCGCCTCGGCGATCCTCGGCGGTTTCACCGAGCCGGCCGATCCCAACCTGGGCGGCCAGTACCTGGACGAGGCGATCCTCGGCTATGAGCGCGAGGTGATGCCCGACGTCGCGGTGGGGGTGAAGGGGATCTACCGCACCTACGGCCAGGTGATCGAGGACTTCCTCTGCATGGACGACGGCACCTACTGCGTCGGCAACCCGGGCGAGGGGATCATGAAGCGGGTCTTCACCCTGGACTACTCGACGACCTACCCGGCGCCCAAGGCGAAGCGCACCTACAAGGGGGTGCAGTTGGACGTCACCAAGCGCCTCTCGAATCGCTGGCAGGGGCTCGCGTCCTACATCTACTCGAAGCTCGACGGCAACTACGACGGCGAGTACGCCCCCTTCACCAACGCCGGCGCCGACCCCAACATCTCGGCGGCCTACGACTACTACGATTTCTTCACCAACGGCACCGACCTGGGCCGCATCACCAACCAGGGGCCGCTGTCGAACGACCGGCGCCACCAGTTGAAGGTCTCCGGCACCTACTTCAGCCCCTGGAAGCTGGAGATCGGGCTCTCGGCCTTCTTCAAGAGCGGCACGCCGGTCACCCGCTACGGTTATTCGGACGCCTACGGCCGCTACGAGTTCTTCCTCACCCCACGCGGCGCCGAGGGGCGGACCCCGGACATCTACGAGGCGGACCTCCACCTGGGCTATCCGGTGACGGCGGGACCGGCGACGGTCAACGTCCTGCTCGACGTCTTCAACCTGCTGAACGCCCAGCGGGCGATCCTCCTCGACCAGCGCTGGGGCTTCCAGCAGGACGACAACGCCTCGCCGACCCCCGTCAACCGGGACGACTACAAGAAACCGGTGCTCCGCACCCCGCCGCGGTCGTTGCGACTGGGGTTGCGGGTGAGCTTCTAGAGGATCGGAGCAGGAGCACATCCGCACTCAAAGAGCGTCATCCTGAGGGCGAGCCTCGGCGAGCCACGAAGGATCTGGGCGCGGGCGAGTCTCCCCCTCCCGGGTCCTTCGGTCGCCAAGGCTCCCTCAGGATGACAGTAGGAGAGGCTCTCGCAAGCACCGTCCCGCCGAAACTCTCCGCAACGTATTTCGTAAGATGGCCAAGGTAGAATATCTCGGGGCGAGACCCACCCCGAGATCGTCCCGAGCCGTCGGCCATGCGCAGAGCCCTCCGCACCCACCACCGCCTCGCTCTCACCTGGGGGCTCGCCGCCCTCCTGATCCTGCCCGCCCGGCCGGCGTTCCCGCAGGACCTGACCGAGGAGCGGGGCTACGACCGGCGGGGCGACGACTACACCTCTTTCCGGGCGGAGAGCGTCGGCGAGTGCAAGCGGGCCTGCGGCCGGGAGGACCGTTGCCAGGCCTACACCTGGGACCTCCGCTCCGGCGACTGCTATCTGAAGAGCCGCATCAACTCCCAGAAGCGCAACGGCGACATGATCACCGGCTACAAGCGCGGGGAGACCGGCGCCGCTCCACGGGACGTGGACCGGGGCGGCAGCAGCCTGTCGGAGGAATGGGGCTATGACCGGAGCGGCAACGACTACCGCTCCTTCGAGGTGTCCGGAATGGGGGAGTGCAAGCGCGCCTGCTCCGCCGACCGCCGCTGCCAGGCCTATACCTTCCTCACCCGCAGCAACACCTGCTACCTGAAAAGCCATGCCGGATTCCCCCAGCGGCAGAACGGCGCGGTGACCGGCGCCAAGGGGGGCGAGACCTTCAACCCCTGGAGCGCCGGCCTGACCGAGGAGACCGGCTTCGACCGCAGGGGCGACGACTACACCCAATTCCGCGCCCGCACCCTGGGCGCCTGCAAGGCCTCCTGCCGCCGGGATTCACGCTGCCGGGCCTTCAGCTACATCGTCTCGAGCGGGGACTGCTTCCTGAAAAGCCGCATCAACTCCCGGGAGCCCAACCCCGGCGCCGTGACGGGGTATAAGGAAGGGCATCAGCCTTGACAAGGCCGCCCTAATTTGCATAGTTAACCGCCACGATCTCTTTCCTCCCCATGGGGAGGCACTTGGAGGAGAAGCTATGCGGTCTATGCGGCAGTTCATCGTGGTGGGTCTGCTCGGCGGGGCGACTTTCCTGGCCCCGGGCGCGTCGTTCGGTCAACCCCCGAAGGGGGCGGAGCCCGCGTCCGTCGAGCTCGCGCAGCTCAACCTCCGGATCGCCGAGGCCCGGGTCGTCGACAGCGTCAAGCTGGGCGACGCCGAGCTCAAGCCGGCGAAGGACGAAAAGCTTGTCGTCGTCACCCTGCGCGGGACGCTTGACAAGCCCGGGCGCCTGACCCTGGTCCCCGCCACCTTCAAGGCGATGTACTCGTGGACGGTGAGCGCCTCGCCGCCGGAGGAGAAGGTGGGGAAGACCGAGGGCAAGGCGGTGCAGCTCGGCGACGGCTCCTGGGGCACCACGGCCACGAACACCTATACCGCGCCCAAGGACGTGACGTTCGACATCGCCATCTCGGTGCCCACCCAGGTCACCCAGTTCTATGTCATCTGGGACCTGAAGAAGGGCCTGCGGGCGCCGGTTGACCTGGCGAAGCCGGGCCGGCCGAGATAGCCCAGGGCCAGGCCGGCGCCCAGGCCGGCGCCGAAGCGGTAGGCCTACGGCGTCACCGCCTGGACCAGGGGGGCGGACACGCTGGCGAGGCAGGTCCCGCTGCCTGCGTACTCGGCGGTGATCGAATGCAGCCGCGGGCTCAAGGTCGAGAGGGTCCAGGTGGCCTGGCCAGCGGCATTCAGGGACGCCGTGCCCAAAACCTTGGCTTGCTCCCGAAAGGTCACGGTGCCGGGGGGGATGACGGTGCCGGGGGTCGCCACCGTGGCGGTGAAGCTGACCGCGTGACCGCTGGCCGAAGGGTTGGGAGAGGATTTCAGCTTGGTGGTCGTGGCGAGCCGTTGGATCGTTTCGGCCACGCTGCCCCGGCTCGACGCGAAAAGCGGGTCGGACGCGTAGGCCACGGTGACGGCATGCGTACCGGGCGCCAGGGCCGCGGTGCTGAAAGCGGCGGTGCCACCCGGGCCGAGGGGCATCTGGGCCAGCACGGCGGTGCCGTCCGCGAATGTCACCATCCCCGTGGGGGTCCCGACTCCCGGCGGTCGCCCGGCGATAGCAGAGACGTTGGCGGTGAAGGTGACCGCCTGGCCGAGGTTGGCCGGATTGGGCGTCGCCGCCAGGGTGGCGACCGACGCCTGGGCGTGAATCCGTTGCACCAGGGCGGCCCGGCCGGCATTGAAGTGAGCGTCCCCGCTGTAGAGCGCGGTCACGAAGTGAACGTCGGCGCTGAGCGTCGAGCTGGTGTAGCGGGCCTGCCCGGTGGCATCCAGGGGGACGTTGGCCGCGAGGACCGTCGTGGTGCTCGTGAAGGTGCCGGTGCTCGACGCGGCGTGGACGGTGTCCTCGAACGTGACGGTGCCGGTGGGACGGGCTCCGGTGGTGCTGTCGGGATTGGCGATCGTGGCGGTGAACGTGATCGATGCGCCGGCCACTCCGCTCTGGACGTCGGGCCGGGAGGAGGCCAGGCGGATCCCGACGCCGTTCACGCTCCCCAGCGCGAAGAGGGTGCCGCCGTTCTCCGTGAACACCGTGCCGTCCGGACCGATGACCGTCGGGACGTACGGTTCTCCGATCCCCGCGGTGAGCGCCACGAGCTGGCTCAAGGAGTTTTCCGCCAGGTCCCAGCGATAGACGTGGCCGTCCTCGCTGGGGGTGAAAACACTATGGGTGGCCGGATTGACCGCGGCGGTGTTGATGCACCACTCGCGCACCGCGTAGGGCAGTCTGGCCGAGCGGCTTTCGGGATCGGACGTGGGACCGATCACGGTCAGCACTTCCCGCATCAGCAGCAGGCCGTTCGAAGAGGGGTGGGGATCGACCTCGGTGGCGTTGGGATCGAGGAGGGCGATCCGATTCACCCCGGCGCCGCTGTCGGCGCCGACGTTGGCGTAGTCGTTGTACTTGGTGAAAATCAGGTAGGGCGAGGCGCCGGTGTAGGAGGGCACCATGGCCGCCGGCACGAGGGCGGGGGTGATGTCCCAACCGAAGCCGCCGGGAGTCTTTTCGACCGTGAGGTCGCCGCTGAAGCGAAGCAGGAAGCCGCGCGAGCCGTTGTCCGGATTGGCGAAGATGCCGAAGTAGACGTCGCCGTCGGGCGCCACCATGGGCGAGGCCGTGCTGTCGTCCAGAAGGGTGGCGTTGTTGGCATGGTGGTTCCGCGGGTCCTTCAGGAAAACCTTGTATTTCGTCGCCAGCGTGGTGGCATCCAGGCCGAGCAGATAGCCGTAGGTCTGCGAGCCGGCGGGAGGTTTCACCACCACGTAGAGGGTGGATTGATCGTTCGAGAGCGCCGGGGCCGAGTTGTGGGAGTCGCGCCCGATGTTGGCATCGCCGGCGGCCGCGCCGACGAGGACATAGGTGGTGTGGCCGTTCGGGTCGAGGCGGACAAAACCGCTCTGGGTGGTATTCAAGGGAGATGGGGCGGTGCCCTGGACGCGAAAGCCGAAGAAAACGTTGCCCTGGCTGTCGGCGGTCAAAGGGGTGTTGACGAAGACCCTGGCGTTGAAGGCCGCGGCGTTCGCCAGATAGTTGGCCAGGCTGGTATAGAAGACCTGCCGGACCGGAGCGCCGTGCTGGAGGAAATCCGGATCGGCGATGAAGTACACCGTCCCCCCAGCGCCGGCATAGTAGAGCCGGGTGCCCGAGGAGCTGATGGCCAGCGCCGGTTGATAGGCCGGAATCCAGCTGCGCGTGGGCAGGATGTAATCGGTCGTGAGCGAGTATTTCGCCGTGCCGTCGGCCGCGTCGAAAACATTCAACCGGAAACCGTCGGTCGCGGTCTTCACCGGCACCACGATGGTGTTCGCGGCCGTCAACAAAGGGGCGCCGTAGTGCGCCGGTACTCCTCCGGTGTTCAGATCGATGGGGGTGGACCAGCGGATGGTGTTCAGGTCCTGGGCAGCCGGCGTATAGACCGCGGTGTGCTGGGGATTGCCGGCGAAGGTCGTGACCGCTGTGTCGGAGCGAGCCCGGCCGGCTCCCATCGCCAGGATCGCCAAACCAAGGGTGACTGCGCTCGTGCTTCTCATGACAAGCTCAGTTTGGGCCGCGGAGCTTACGGATAGAATTACGAGCATTTACATGAATGCATGGATGCGCCCTCCCAGAAGCCGCCACTGGAGTACACTTCCGTCATGAGCCGCCTCCCTCCTGCTCTGGCGAGCACTCTTTCGCAGCTGGAAAAGGGCCTCAAGGGCCTCTATGGTGCCCGCTTCCGCGGCCTCCTGCTCTACGGCTTCTACGCCCGGGGCGAGGCAACGGAGGGAAGCGACGTCGACCTTCTCTTGCTGCTCGACGGGCCGGTCAATCTGAGCCAGGAGATCCTCCGGATCGAGCCGCTCAAGTGGCCGCTCGGGCTCGCCGCCGACGCTCTGCTCGCCGTGGTTCCGGTCAGCTATCAGAAGTTCCAGGCGGCGGAGAGTTCCTTCCTGTACACGGTTCGTGAGGAGGCCATTCCGGCGGCTTGAACGAAATCGGGCTGCGCCTCGGGTCCGCCGCCCTCTGTGATCGCAGCGACGAGTCCGGGTAGAGCCGGGGCTCGCGCCCCGGCCCTCTCCTTTCCCGAACCGTTGCCGTTGATCTCAGGCCCGCTAGCGCCGAGCGCGGATCCGGCCAACCTGTTCCTCGGCGCCCGGTCCCGCAGCCTCGAGCAGAGTGGCAAGGGCAAGTGGCGAGCGAACAATCGCTTCCAGGAGGTGCAGGCCCTCGACCCACCGCGGCTCGTACCGGTCGACCCAGCCAGCCACCTGGGGCCCCTGCTCCCCGTAGATGGCAAGGACAGGGTAGCCGTCCGCGGTCTCCCCTTCCACGAGATGGAAGAGCGGCTCGCGGTCGAGGGCTGGGAGAAGTACGGTCCAGAGCCGGGCGGTCTCCTCGTGCCACCAGACGGCGACGGGGCGGTCTCCGGCGTCGAGGCCTTCCCATTCCCGGAGCACGGCGACGGCCCCGGGCTTGACGGGGACCGGCTCCAGTTTCCAGGGGCCGGCCATCTCGGCCTCGGCGGCAGTCAGTACCTCGTCCTGCTCGCGCAGGTGGGCCAGGTAGGAGAGGGCGAAGGCGTTTTCGAGGGGGGGAAGGGACGGGGTACTATGGGACTGGCTTCGCATGAGCTATCACCTCGTGCGGGGTCGGGGGTCGGCAGAGTTGACGCTCTGTCGGCCCCGCTGGTTCTTGATGGAGAGGACGATCCTCTCTCGATGGGCGAAGAGTAGCACAAAAGAGGCGGAAGATGAAAGGGGAGTCGCGAGGCAGGTATGACTGAACTACCGGTAGCAGACAAAAACTTGGTGACTCGCCTCTTGGTTGAGAAAACCGCTGTACGTGCGCGTTCCAGCCACAATCCCGACGAATCCCAGTTTCCTGGATGTAGACCGGCTCTTAGCTTTTTGCCCTCAGTGCAAAATTGAGAGGCCATTCGGTGACCGCCTCTCCCGCGGCAGCGGGACCGGACTGGGAGAGCCCCGCACAGCCTCTGGGTCTTACTTCTACAAGTTCTATTGCGCAGGTTGCAACTTCGCCATCGAATACTGGCTCGAGTTTAGCGTAGAAGAGTCGTGGCTACGGAAGGTCGGCCAAGTGCCGCCGTGGTCGACTCGAATTGAACCCGAGTTGGAGCGGCTGCTTGGAAACGACGCCGACTATTATCGCAAGGGACTGATCTGCCTCAGCCAGGGATATGGCCTCGGGGCTTGCGCCTACTTTCGTCGGGTCGTCGAAAACCATGTCAATCAAATCCTTGAGTTACTCATACAAGTAGCGGCAGAGGACGCTACCCAAAGCGATCAGGTCTCCGAGCTGAAAGAGCTACTCGAATCCAAGGTAGCCGACAAGAAGCTGGCCGCCGCCTCAAAGCACGTCCCCGTTTCGCTTGTCGTGGGCGGCGTGAATCCGGTCCGGCTTATCTATGAGCGGCTGAGCCAGGGAATCCATGGACTCACTGATGACGAGTGTGCGAACGTCGCAAGCGAGCTCAGCACCGCGTTGCAGTACGTTCTTCTTGAGACAAGCCGCCATCTTGCAAACCGGCGTGCCTTCGTGCCTCCATTCGCGACGTGGCCATTAAAAGTTCCACCTGAAGCCACTCGTGATCGGAGCACGGGCTAGCGAGGTCTCCGACCTCAAACCGACGAGCGTGTCTCCCTGGGAGCGCTGGCGTCCTCGCCGGCTTCTTCTTCCCCCGCCCGGCCGGCGGGGACGCCAGCGCTCCCAGGGAAAAATCTACCACGGCCGTAAAGCCGGGGCTGACGAAAAGCTCGAGCTCGGCATCCCCAGGATAGGTCGGGACGAGGTGGGAGGGAAGCGGGCGAGGATCTCGCGGTCGGAGCGGCGGCGGCGCTTCTGGACGGCTTCCCGATGGGCGGCGGCGCGATCGAGGTGGCCCAAGAGGCAGGAGAGGGCGCGGAACTGGGCGATCGTCCGCTCGGCGGTGAGCGTCGGCGGGATTGGGAAGACGGGCGCGGCCGGAGGAGCGAGCCGGGCGCTGAGCTTCTTCCAGCCCCGGCGGGCGTCCCGCGCTGTAGTCCGCAGGCGTCCGGCGGTGTGGATGGAGACACTACGGCCAGGCGAGAGGGCGTTCCAGAGGGCTTTTGAGACACAAGCAGGGTCCCATGAGACACAGAGAACCGGATTTGGGACACTCGCGAGGGTCATTGAGACACTGGCGCCCGGCGTTGAGACACAAACGGGCGCCGTTGAGACACTCGACGACAGCAGCGAGTGTCTCAACGCCAGGCGGGAGTGTCTCAACGCCCGTCGCCAGTGTCTCAATGCCGGTCGAGAGTGTCTCAACGCAGGCAGTGAGTGTCTCAATCGCGGCAGCCAGTGTCTCAACGCCTGACGCGAGTGTCTCAACGCCGGTCGGGAGTGTCTCAATGACCGACGGGACTGTCTCAATACCGCATGCCAGTGTCTCAATGCCCGACGGGAGTGGCCCACGGCGGCGGTTTTGTGTCTCAAGGGCCCTCGTTTGTGTCTCAAAGGGCGGCCTCTGTGTCTCAAACGGGCCGCTCGGCGCGCTCATGGGGACTGTTTGTGTCTCAATCGAGGCGCAGTCCCTCACCCCCACTCCATGATCTCCGGCAGCGTCTTCCGGACCAGCGGCAGTTCCTCGGGCAGCCAGGTCGTAAAACCCGGACTCGCGAACAGCTCGGCGTCCCCGGGATAGGTGGGGACGAGGTAGGGGGGGAAGCGGGCGAAGATCTCGCGGTCGGAGCGACGGCGGCGCTTCTGCACGGCTTCGCGGTGGGCGGCGGCGCGGTCGAGGTGGCCCAGGAGGTAGGAGAGAGCGCGGAACTGGGCGATCGTCCGCTCGTCGGTGAGGGTCGGAGGGAGCGGGGAGGCGGGAAGGACCGGAGGAGAGAGCTGGGCGTTGAGCTTCTTCCAGCCGCGGCGGGCGAATTCGCGCGGACCGTAGTCGCGGAGCTTCCTGGCGAGAGAGGCCAGAGTCCTCGGCTCGGATGGCGGGAGAGCGGGAAGGGGGTTCGCGGCGGCTCCCTTCGGCGCGGTGTTGGCGATGTGGCCGGCGTAGGGATCGAGACGGAGACGGTCCCCCCCGGGGTTGTTCCCCACCAGCATCGCCTGGGTGCGGGATATAAAGGTGAGGAGAAGGGCCGGCATCACCTTCTCCCAGAGCCCCGGCTCGTAGTTCTTGTAGGCGGTCAGGAAGGCGTTGCGCTCGAAGAGGAAGCCGCGGTTGAAGAGGCCCAGGAGGTCGCTCGTGGCGCTCGAACGGTGGTGGACGACGGCGTCGGGTACGAAGGTGATCCGCTCGCCGCCGGCCCACAGCCGCCAGCCGAGGTCGACGTCCTCCAGATAGGCAAAGTAGTCCTCGTCGAAACCGCCGGCCGCGAGGAACGAGCTTTTGCGGATCAGCATATTGCCGCCGCAGGCGAAGAGGAGCTCCTCCCCCACCTCCGGCACCACCGCTAGGCTGAGCGGCTTTCTGAAATCGAGCTGAAAGGCGTGGCCGTCGAAGGTCATCACCCCGCGGCCGAAGTCGAGCCGCTCCCCCACCCAGTCGACGATCTTGCCGGAGACCGCGGCCACGTCCTCGGGGGCCGCCGCGTAGGCGGCGACCAGGGCGCGGAGCCAGCCGGGCTGTGGGCGGGTGTCGTTGTTGAGAAAGGCCACCGCCTCGCCCCGGGCCTCCGCCACCAGCCGGTTGTTGCCGGCGCAGAAGCCTAAGTTGACCGGGCTCTCGACGAGCCGCACCTCGGGATGCTCGGCGCGCACCCAGGCGGCGGTGCCGTCGGTCGAGCCGTTGTCGAGGACCAGCACCTCCCAGGGGACGCCGGGGTCTTCCTGCGCACGGAGGGCGGCGAGGCAGGTCGCGAGGTGCTCCCGGCCGTTCCAGGAGAGGAGGGCGACCGAGACTCTGGGAGGGCTCACGCTCCGGCTCCGGCGAGCAGGCGGCGCAGGCGTCTCTGCAGACGGAAGCCCAGACGATCGGGCGGCACCACGGTCGCCGGCCGGTGGGCGAAGCGCTCCTTGGTGGGATCGGTCCGCGGGTCGCGGCAGAAGCGGACGAGCGGGGCGAGGGCGCGGTCCCAGGTGAAGTCGGCGAGCAGCCGGCGCGCCCCCTCCTCCTGCGCCGCGGCAATCTCTTGCGGTCGATCCAGGGCTTCGACGACGGCGCCCGCCAGGGCGGCGGGGTCTCCCGGCGGCACCACCCAGCCGGCGCGGTGCTCGGCGAGAAGTCGGCCGATTGTCCCCCCCTCGCTGGTGATCACCGGACAGCCGGCGGCCAGGGCGTCGAGGAAGCGGGTGCGGAGAGAGAGCCGGGTCTCCAGGCTCGGCCGGTGCGGGGCGACCAGGAGGTCGGCGTCGCGCAGCAGGTCGTAGCGCCGCTCGGCGGGAATCCAGTCGAGGATCTCGACCCGGCTCCCCCACCAGCCGAGGCGTCGGCAGCGGGCCTCGACCTCGGCGAAAAGGCGCTGCGGGGTGGCTTCGGGGTTGGGGTTGCGGATGAGGAGGAGGGTCCAGGGGCGGGCGGCGAGCTCCGGGCGGGCCAGGGCGTCCAAGAGGGTCCAGGGGTCGTACCAGTCGTAGAGGCCACCGAAGAGGAGCCGCCGCTCTCCCAGGGGGCGCGGCGGCAGGACCGGCCGATGGGGCGGCAGCTCTTCGGGCACGCCGAAAGGGACGGGGGCGATGAGGGTCGCGAGGTCCGGATCGTCCGCCAGCCGCTCGGGGTTGACCCGGCCGAGGGCGGTCAGGAAGCCCAGGTAGAAGGTGCGCTGCTCCTCGGACGAGCAGAGGAAGAAGTCGCCGCGGGAGAGCTGGAGGACCCAGGTCGCGTGGTCGTTTCTGTAGGGGTCGAGCCCCAGGGTCTCTACGTAGGAGAGGTTTTCGACCAGCCAGGGGTCGTAGAGGTCGAGGGCTGCCGGCAGGCCGGGGACTTCGAGGAGCAGGTCGTTGCCGAGCTGGCCCTGGGCGACCGCGGCGGCGCAGCCGGCGAGGATCTCCGGCAAGCGACCGCGCTCGAACCGCCGGAGGGTGACCGCCGGAGGGGCGGGCAGCCCGAGCGCCGCGGAGTCCGCCGGCGCCGCCGGAGAAACGAGGAGCACCTCGAAGCCGTAGCGGGGCAGGCGCCGGGCCAGCTCCAGGTAGCGGATGCCGATGCCGGCCATGAGCGGTCGGATCGGCTCGCTCGACAGGAGAGCGATGCGGGTCATGGCTTGAAGCGCTCGACCCACCGGTGGGCGCGCCAGGCGCGGGTGGACTCCATGTCGCGGATCAGCCGGTTCAGGCGCTCGATCTCGGCGTAGGTCTTCTCCACCTCGGCGGTCTGCTCGGCCAGGGCGGCGCGCAGCGTCCCCTCCTCGGCATAGAGCCGGCGGATCTCCTCCTCCTGTCGCCGGTGATCCCCCTGGAGCGCGTCGAGGTTGCCGTTGGCGGCGTGATACAGCTCCTCGAAGCGGAAGCGCTCGGCGGCGAGCGCCTGGTGGGCGGCGAGGAGGGTCTCCAGCTCCTGGCGACTCCCCTGGAGATGCCGGACGAGCGCGGCGATCTCCTCGCCCCGCGAGGCAAGCTGGCGATGGAGCTCCGCGGCCTCGCGGCGCGCCGCGTCCCGGGACTCCAGGGTCTCGACGACGTCGAAACGCAGGCGATCGACGGCGCGGGCCAGCGCGGCGTGGGTCAGGAGGGCCGCGTGCTTGGCGAGCACCCGTTCCTTGACGGCCAGGAAGTCGCCGCGCTCGCGCGGACGCTCGCCAAAGATGTGGTGGCCAGCGCCGCGGAAGTGGCGGTACTCGCAGGTCACCCGGGCGAGGTGGTGGAAGGGGGTGCGGGCGGCCAGACGGATCAGGAGGTCCCAGTCCTCGAAGAAGGGGAGGGAGGGATCGAGGGGGCCGATCTCGGCGAGGAGACGGCGCTCGATCAGCAGGGTGTTGAAGGGGATGTAGTTGTCGAGGAGCAGGAGGTCGGGGTCGAAGTCGCGGCTGTAGGGGAGCCGGCGCTCGCGGCAGACCCAGCCGGACGATGGACCACCGGCATC